>JBAZLW010000161.1:0-6221 GCA_041650095.1 Hydrogenophilaceae bacterium
CACCGGCTGCGTGGCGGCATTACAACCCTCGGTCGACTTCGATATCCAGTACATCGGCAAGATCAAGACCGCGATGTTCGGTGGCGAAGGCCTGTTCCTGGCCAAGCTGACCGGTCCCGGCAAGGTCTGGCTGCAGACCCTGCCGTTCTCCCGTCTGGCCAACCGCATCCTGGCCGCCGCGCCCAAGGCCGGCGGCCGCCAGATCGGCGAGGGCTCGCTGCTGGGCGGCCTGCTCGATGGCGACAACGATTGACGGGCGCACCATGGACCTGATCCTGTGGCGTCACGCCGATGCCGAAGACGGCGCCAATGACATGAAGCGCGAACTGACCGCGAAGGGGCGCAAGCAGGCGGTGGCGGTGGGGGGCTGGCTGGATGCCCGCCTGGCCAAGGATACCCGCATCCTGGTCAGCCCGGCGGCACGTGCGCAGCAGACGGCGGCCGGGCTGGGCCGGCGCTTCGAGACGGTCGAGGTGATCCGGCCGGGTGGCGATGCGGCCGACCTGATGCATGCGGTCGGCTGGCCGGAAACGGCCGGCACGGTGCTGGTGGTCGGCCATCAGCCGACCCTGGGGCTGGTGGCGGCCATGCTGCTGTTCGGCGAGGAGCGTCCGTTCACTCTCAAGAAGGGCGGCCTGGTCTGGTTGACCAACCGGACCCGCCGGGGCGATCAGCAGGTGGTGCTGAAGGCGGCCATGACCCCCGAACTGGTCTAGGCCCTAATCCAGGCCGATCTGCTCGCTCCAGGCCAGCGCCTGCAGGTGGTCCCGGTTGACCTCCTCGGGGGTGAGCATCAGGGATGCGGCCAGTTCATCGATGCGTTCCGGATTCTGCGATTCGCAGGCCTCGGCCAGCGCCAGGATGGGGCCATAGACGCCGCCGCGGTGCAACAGGGCCTCGGCGATCTCTTCCTGGATGATCAGGCGGTCGAGTATTTCCTCCATCGGGGTATCCAGCATGGCGTCCAGCAGCGAGAACACCCCGGTGATGAACAGGTTGTCCAATTGTGTCTTGGGCATGCAGTGCGCGCCCAGCAACTCGCACAGCCGGCCGCGGGTGATGGCGGTACGGGCCTGGGCCGGCGAGGCGGGATGGGTGCCGGCCGTGGCCAGCAGCAGGGTGAGCCAGCGGTACAGCGGCTTCATGCCGAGAATGGAGACCGCGTGGCGGATCGACTGGACCTCGCAGGACAGCCCGAAGCCGGCCGAGTTGATGTAGCGCAGCAGCTTGAAGGTGAGCGCGACATCGGTCTTCAGTACGGCCTCGATGTCCTTGATGTTGGCATCCCGACGCACCATGTCGAGCAGACGCAGCAAGGTGGTGTGGCCGGGACTGAGCACCCGGGCCATGAGGTGTTCCGGATGGGCGAAGTAATAGCCCTGGAAGTAATGAAAGCCGAGTCGGTGGCACCAGTCGAATACCGCCTGGGTTTCCACCTTTTCCGCCACCAGGTGTGCGTGAGACATGAACAGGCTGCCGACCACCTGGGCGGTCTTGTCCTCGCCCAGGTTGGCGACATCCAGCTTGATGTAGCTGGCGAGGGGCAAGAGCTTGTCTCGGGCGGTATTGGGTTTGTAGTTGTCTAGGGCAAAGCGGAATCCGGCCTCCTTCAATGACTCCAGGCGCGCCAGCAGATCGTCGTTCGGGTCCACCGAGTCGACGATCTCGATGACGATCTTCTGGGGCGGCAGGAGGGTGACGAACTCGCTCATCAGCATGGGGAGATCCATGTTGACGAAGGCCAGTTTGCCCTTCAGCAGCCATTCGGTGCCCATGTCGAACAGGGTCGCGGCCATGACGTTGAGGCCGGAACGGTAGCTGTCCTCCATGGCGGCGGATTTGGCCTGCGCCGATGACCGGAACAGCAACTCATAGCCGATCAGGTTGTGCTTGCCGTCAACGATGGGTTGCCGGGCAAGGAAGGTGTCTTGGCTCATGGGTCGGTAGTCGATAGTTAGTTGGCGCGGCCAGGTTATCCGGATGGTGAACGGTCCACTCCCGGCATGTTATATCGGCTCAGGCCGCCTTGGCGAACAGGGCGCCCGGCGTGTCGGACGGCGAGTTGGTCAGCAGTTCCTCCATGTCCAGCACCAGCACGATGGATCCGTCGCCGGACAGGGTGGCGCCGGCGATGCCCTTGGGCTTGATGTCTGCCAGCGGCTTGATCACCACGTCGTCGCGGCCGACGAAGCCGTCCACCGCCAGGATGAAGGTGTTGTCGGCGGCGTGCATCAGGACGCCGTAGCTGGGCGCGTGCTTGGCTTCCCAGCCGAGCAGGGTGGACAGGCTGCGCAGCGGCAGCACCTCGTCGCGTACCACCATGGTGGCGCGGCCGGATACCCGCTGTACCTCGTTGAGCCGAAGCGGGATGATCTCCCGGACCAGGGACAGCGGCACGGCGAAGGACTGGTTGTTCAGGCGCACGACCAGCACCGGCAGGATGGCCAGGGTGAGCGGCAGGGAAATAGTCAGGGTGGTGCCCTGGCCCGGTATGGATTCGATGTCGATCTTGCCGTTCAGCCGGTTGATGTTGGTCTTCACCACGTCCATGCCGACGCCGCGGCCGGATACGCTGGAGATCTCGTCCTTGGTCGAGAATCCCGGCATGAAGATCAATTGCAGGCCTTGCCGGTCGTCCAGGCCGTTGGCCGTTTCAGAATCGATCAGGCCCTTCTCCACCGCCTTGGCGCGGATGACGTCCGGCCGCATGCCGCGACCGTCGTCCGCGATCTCGATATAGATGTGGTCGCCGACTTGACTGGCGGACAGGGTGACGATGGCCTTGCCGGGCTTGTTGGCGGCCTGGCGTTCCTCGGGCGATTCGATGCCATGGTCGACGGCGTTGCGGACCAGGTGGACCAGGGGATCGTTGAGGTCCTCGATCATGGTCTTGTCGAGTTCGGTCTCCTCGCCGGACAGGACCAGTTCGACGTCCTTGCCAAGCTGGCGAGCGAGGTCGCGGGCCAGGCGGGGATACTTTTGGAACAGCCGGCCGATCGGCTGCATACGGGTCTTCATCACCGCGTTCTGCAGGTCGGATACCAGCAGGTCGAGCTGGCTGACGGCCAGGTCGAGCGCCTTGACGGTGTCGGGGTCGGTGCGGCCGTGGACGATCTGGGACTTCAGGTTGCTGATGCGGTTCTTGGTCAGGCCGATCTCGCCGGACAGGTTGAGCACCTGGTCCAGACGCGCGGTGTCGATCCGTATCGTGGTTTCTTTCTGCAGGCTTTGCGGGGATGGGCCGCCGGCGGCCGGGGCCGAAACGTGCGCGGGCGCCGGCGGGGCAGTGGGCGCTGGCGGGGCAGTGAGCGACGGGGCGGCGGAGGTCGGCGCCGGCGCGGCCTCGGCCGCCTGAGGCACCGGCACGCCGGTCAATGCGGCATGCAGGGCATCCCAGTTGATATCGTCGATGGTGGCGGGCGGCGCCACAACCGGGACGGTGGGGGCCGGCGCTTCGGGTCTGGGCAGGGGGGCGGCCGGCGCGGCCGCCTGCGGGGATTTGCCGGCCAGGACCGCGTCCAGGCTGCTCAACAGGGCGGCGGAGGCTGGCGGCGGCTGCACGGCCTGGGAAAGATGGCCGAACATGTCGCGTACCGTGCCGGTCGCCTCCATGATCACGTCCATCAATTCCGGCGACAGACGCAGTTCGCCGTTGCGCAACTTGTCGAACAGGTTCTCGGTACGGTGGCAGAGCGTGACCAGGTTGTCGGCGTTGAGAAAGCCACCGCCGCCCTTGATGGTGTGGAAGCCGCGGAAGATCTCGTTGAGCAGGTTCTTGTCGTCCGGCCGCTTTTCCAGCTCGACCAGTTTGTTGTCGACGCCCGACAGCAACTCGCCCGCTTCCAGCAGGAAATCCTGCAGCAGTTCTTCCATGCCCGCGAAGTCGCTCATTTTCGGTCTCCTTTGGCGGTTGGCCGCCAGCGTTCAGCGTTCAGCCTTGTCGATGGCCTGCGCCGCCAGTTTTTGCTGACGGCTGACCGCTTGTCTATCAAAATCCCAGGCTCTCCAGCAGTTCGTCGACCTGCTCCTGGCTGGATACCACGTCGGAGCGGCCGGCGGCATTGATGATGGGGCCCTCCAGAAGGTCGGGCCGCACCGCGTTGCGCTTGTCATCCGGTGTCGTCTCGATCAGCAGGGCGACCAGTTGTTTTTCCAGGTTCTGCGCGGCGGCGAGCACCTTCTTGATGACTTGGCCGGTGAGGTCCTGGAAGTCCTGCGCCATGATGATTTCCATCAGGTAGGCATTGACGGTGTCGGACTGGCCGGGAACCGCACGCAGGTAGCTGTGGGTATCCGCAACCAGGGTCTTGAACTCGGCCACGCCGAGTTGCTTGGCCAGCATCCGGTCCCATTTGCCGGCCAGGTCTCCGGCCGTGCGGCCCAGGCTTTCCTGGATCGGCTTGGCGGCCTCGGCAGCGTTGAGTGTCTTCTCCGCGGCCTGGGCGGTCATGGCCGCGATGTAGTTCAGGCGATCCCGATTGTCCGGTAGTTCATTGGCAAACTTTGACAGGGTCTTGTCGAGGCCCAGTTCGCCCAGCAGGTTGTGCAGGCCACGGGTCATCTGGCCCAATTGGGCGAAGACCCGGTCCGTGTTGCCGCCCCCGTCGCCGCCTTCCTGGATCATGGCTTGGGTGATGCTGTCGAACAGGGTCTCCAGGTCCGGGGTGTCGGCGGTTTTTGCCGGTTCGGGCGCCGCCTTGGGCTCGCTGGCGGAGACGATGCTGTCGAACAGGGCTTCCAGTTCCGGTGAATCGCTGCTCATATGTCATTCTCCTGTCGCGCGCCCCGGCTCACATGCCGAATTTCTCGAAGATCTCGTTCATCATGTGGCAGCGGCTGCTGTGCGGCGGTTTCACATCTGCCGCGCGAATAAGAGCCTGCGCCGAAAGATGAAGGAAGATACCTGTGCATGGCGACTCTCACAGCCCGAACTTTTCAAAGATCTTGTTCATCTTCTCTTCCAGCGTGGCGGCGGTGAACGGCTTGACGATGTAGCCCGAGGCGCCGCTCTTGGCCGCCTCGATGATGTTTTCCTTCTTGGCCTCGGCGGTAATCATCAGGATCGGCAAGGTGTTGTAGGCGGCGTCGGCACGGACGGCCTTGAGCAGTTCGATACCGGTCATGTTGGGCATGTTCCAGTCGGTGATAACGAACTGGAAACCGCCCGCCCTGATCTTCTGCAAGGCCACGTCGCCATCTTCCGCCTCGTCGACATTGGTGTAGCCCAATTCCTTGAGCAGGTTGCGCACGATGCGGCGCATGGTGGAGAAATCATCCACCACCAGGAATCTGAGGTTCTTGTCTGCCATGCGGGTCCTTGATAGATGTCTATGCCGTAGCCCGGATTGTAACTAGCGTTTCAACAGGGCGAGCAAGGTATCGGCCAATACCCCGGGATCGAACTTGGCGACATAGGCGTCGACGCCGACCCGCTGGCCCATGGTGCGATTGGCCTCCGAGGACAGCGAGGAGTGCATGACCACCGGGATGCCGGACAGGCGATTGTCCGCCTTGATGTTGCGGGTCAGGACATAGCCGTCCATCTCGGGCATTTCCGCATCGACCAGGATGAGCTGGATCTGGTTGCGCACCGGGGAGCCCTCGGCGGCGGCGCGGCTGGCAATGCCCTGCAGCTTGGTCCACGCCTCGAGGCCGTCGTTGGCCTGGATGTACTTGATGCCGAGCTTGTCCAGGACCATGATGATTTCCTTGCGGGCGACGCTGGAGTCGTCGGCGAAGAACACGGTGAGATTCTGTCTGGGGTCGACCTTGGGCAGGGTTGGGACGAGCTTTTCGCCGAGCACCTCGGACAGGATGCGCTCGACGTCGAGGATGGAGACCAGGCGGCCGTCGTCCAGTTCGGTGATCGCGGTGATCAGCCCGTCCTGGCCGGCCAGCATGGATTCCGGCGGTTTCACCTTGTCCCAGTCGACCCGGATGATGCGGTCGACGTCGTCGACCAGGAAGCCCTGGGTATGGCGCGAGAATTCGGTGACGATCATGGTGCCGCCGAGTTCGGCGGCAGCCGGTTCGCCCTTGATGAACTTGATCAGGGATATCACCGGGATGATGCTGCCGCGCAGGGAGATGACGCCTTCCACGCCGTAGGGCATGTTCGGGGTCAGGGTGATCGGCGGGGTCGGCGACACCTCGCGCACCTTGAACACGTTGATGCCGAAGATCTCGTGCGAGCCCATGGAAAAGAGCAGCAACTCCATCTT
>JBAZLW010000162.1:0-6210 GCA_041650095.1 Hydrogenophilaceae bacterium
ACGACCCGGACAAGATCATGGTGGGCGAGATCCGCGACCCCGAGACCGCCCAGATCGCCGTCCAGTCTGCGCAGACCGGCCACCTGGTGTTCACCACCGTGCACGCCAACAACGTCTACGACGTGATCGGCCGCTTCATGCACATGGGGGTCGACCCCTACAGCTTCGTGTCCGCCCTCAACGGCATCCTGGCCCAGCGCCTGGTCCGGCAGACCTGTCCGCATTGCGCCGAGCCGCAGCAACCCGACGCGCAACTGCTGGCCGATTCGGGCCTCACGGCGGAACAGGCCGACGGCTTCGACTTCCGCGTCGGCCAGGGCTGCGGCCAGTGCCGCGGCAGCGGCTACAAGGGCCGCAAGGCGATCGCCGAGATGATGCTGCTCAACGACGAGATCCGCGAACTGATCGCCAGCCGGGCGCCGATCCGCCAGGTCAAGGAGGCGGCGGCCCGGGCCGGCGTGCGCAGCCTGCGCGAGGCGGCGTTGGAACTGGTGGCACGCGGTGAAACCACACTGGAGGAGATCAACCGTGTCACCTTTGTGGCCTGACACGCGCATTGCCATCCTGCCCGACCGCGTCGCGGTGGCGACCGGCCGCGCCGTGACCGAACTGCCGGTGCCGGTGGACCAGCCGGACGCCTTGATGCGGACCTTGGCGGAAGCGCTCGCGGCCGCCCGCTGCAAGGGCCGCGTCGATGTGGTGCTGGCGCATGCCCTGGCGCCGGTCTGGCTGCTGGCCGCGCCCAGTGTGCGTCTGGACTGGACTGAAACCCGCGGCTGGGTTCGTGAACAGCTGACCGCCCAGATCGGCGACCGGATCGGCCAGAGCCGCCTGGCCTTCCAGCCGGCCGCGCCGGGCGAGCCCCTGCTGGTGAGCGCCCTGGACGAGGCCTGGCTGACGAGCCTGATGACGACCCTGGCCGGCAAGGGGGCCCGGGCGCACAGCGTCCAGCCGTGGCTGGTCGCTGCCGGCAACCGCCGCCGGGCGATACTGCGCCGCGGGGCGAACTGGCTGGCCCTGGCCGAACCCGGCCGGTTGACCCTGGCCTTTTTTCAGGATGGCCGTCCCTGCGTGGTGCGCAGCCTGCAGGTCGGCGGCGACATGGCGACGGCGCTGCAGGATGCGGTCCGGCGCGAGGCCCTGCTCGCCGGTGTGCCCGATGGCGTGCCGGTCTGGCTCGAAGCGGTCGACGTCGAGGCCGATTGGCGCGCCGGGGCGGACGGGCGGCTCGATGTCCGTGCCCCGGCGCTCGACCGGACGGCGGCGGCGATGCTGATTAAGGACTGACATGCATAGGCTGGAACTCGACTTCCTGCGTACCCGGCCGGCCATCCCGGCGGCGGCCTGGCTGTTGCTGGCGGCTGGCATCGTGATGGCATTGCTGGCCGGCAACCGTTATTTGCGCGTGAGCGACGAACTGGTCCTGGAGAAGGCGCGGGCAGCACGGCTTACACCGATGGCCAAGGTGGCCAAGGCGGCCGCCCAGCCGACCCGGCCCGAAGCGGTCGAGGGCGACCTGCTGGCGGTGTCTTGGAGCAATCTGCTCGGCCACCTGGAAGCGACCCGTCCGGCCGATATTGCCTTCCTCTCCCTGGCGGCAGACGGTCGCAAGGGCGTGCTGACCCTGACTGCCGAGGCGCGCAACGCCGCCGCCATGATCGACTACCTGGAGGCCCTGCGGCAGCAGGGCGGCTTCCGCTCAGTGACCCTGACCGGCCATAGCCTCGTCCAGACGGACAACGGCATCGAGTCGCTGCACTTCGTCGCGCGCCTGCTCTGGGGATCCTGATGGCGATGAATCTCGACCGCCTGCTCTATCCGGTCCTGCGCCTGGGCTGGGCCGGTGCCGTCGGCGCCGGGCTGATCGTCGCCGCGCTGGTGCTGGACGCCGGGGTCCTGGTACCGCTCGAAGCCGAACGCAACGCCCTGGTCGAAAGGAATGCCCTGGCCGCCGTGGTCAAGCCGGTGGCCGGCGTCCGTCCTGGTCAGCCGGCGATGACGGCCCATGCCGAGACGGCCGAAGCGACCCTGCGCCGCCTGTTCGCCGCCGCCCGTCAGGCCGGGCTGAGCCTGGACCAGGGTGACTATCAGCTTGGCCTCGGCCAGGACGGCCGGCCGGCACGCTACCAGTTCACCCTGCCGGTGCTGGGCGCCTACCCGGCCATACGCGGCTTCATCGCCCAGATGCTCAACGAGGATCCGGCCCTGGCCCTCGGCGCAGTCGAGATGAGCCGGCCGACCATCGAGGACAACGAACTCGACGCCACCCTGCATTTCGTCCTGTACCTGAAGGAGGCGCGATGAGCGCGCGCCGGATCGTCCTGGTGCTGGCCTTGCTGGCCGCATTGTTGCTGGCATTCTGGCCGCAACCCAAGGAGGCTGGCGTGGTCGAGCCGGCGCATCGGGCCGCCCGCTCCGGCGCCGCCGTATCGACCGGCGGGCCCCGGCCGGCCGTGGCGTCGGCCCCGGTGGCACGCTTTGCCAGCCTGACCGGTGACCTGTTCCCAAGCCAGACCTGGCAACCGCCACCGCCCAAGGCCAGGCCGATCGTGGCGCCGCCGCCGCCGCCGCCGGCACCGCCCGGATTCCCCTTTGCCTATTCCGGACGCTGGCTGGAGGGCGGTGAAGAACGGGTGTTTCTCAGCCAGGGCGAGACCCTGCTGCGCGTCAAATCGGGTGATGTCGTGGCCGGGCAATGGCGTTTGGACAAGTTGGAGGAGGGCAGTCTGGTATTCACCTACCTGCCGCTGGACATGCAAAAGACCTTGAGGACCAAGCAATGATCAACCGGATTATTCTCCTGGTGGCGGCCATGCTGCTCGCCGGTTGTGCAACCGACCAGGCCTTGCGCGATGGTGAGCGCATGGTCGCCGAGGGGCGCACTGAAGAAGGCATCAAGGTACTGGCCGAGGCGGTGCGCGAGCATCCCAACAAGGTGGAATACCGGGCCGCCCTGATTCGGGCCCGCGAGCAATACATCGGCGGTCTGCTGCGCGAGGGTGACGAAGCGCTGAAATCGGAGCGGTTCGATGTCGCCGAGGCGCGTTACCGCGATGTCCTGCGCCAGCATCCGGAGAATGCCCGTGCCCAGGCCGGGCTGTCCGGGCTCGATGTCCTGCGCGGCAACCGGGTCGCTTACGGCGCGGCACAGGCCGCCTTCGTTGCCGGTGAACTGGAGGAGGCCGGCAGCCTGTTGCGTACCATCCTGGCGCGCGAGCCGGACTTCGCCGAGGCCGACGCCCTGCTGAAAAAGGTGAGCAACAAGGCGGGCCGCGGCCGCGGCGTCGAGTTTCCGAAACTGGCGGCCGCCTATCGCAAGCCGGTCACCCTGGAGTTCCGCGAGGTGCCGGTCAAGACCCTGTTCGACGCCATATCGCAGCAAAGCGGCCTGAATTTCGTTTTCGACAAGGACGTGCGCACCGATCAGCGCTCGACGGTGCTGGTCCGCAATACCGCCCTGGCCGATGTGCTGGACATGCTGTTGACCTCCAGCCAGTTGGCGAAAAAAGTGCTCAACGACAATACCCTGCTGATCTATCCCAATACGGCCATGAAACAACGGGATTATCAGGATGTCGTGGTACGCGGTTTCTTCCTGGCCAACGCCGATCCCAAGCAGACCATGAACCTGCTGCGCAGCATCGCCCGCATCCGGGACGTCCATGTCGACGAGAAGCTGAACATGGTGGTGGTGCGCGACAGCCCGGAAGCGATCCGGCTGGCCGAAAAGCTGGTCAGGATGGTCGATCAACCGGAGCCGGAAGTGATGCTGGAGGTCGAGATACTGGAGGTGAAGCGCTCCAAGCTGCTGGAACTGGGCCTGCAATGGCCGAACCAGCTGAGTCTGTTGACTCCCGAGGCGACCACGAAAAGCCACGTCGATGGAGGCGTGATCGTCACCGATAGCGTGCCGGGTGGCCGCCTGACCATCGATTCATTGAAATCGATTTCCGGGGCGACTGTGGGTGTTTCTCCCAACCCTGCGATCAATTTCAACAAGACCGACGGCGACGTCAACCTGCTCGCCAACCCGCGCATCCGGGTCCGTAACAAGGAAAAGGCCCGGATCCATATCGGCGACAAGGTGCCGGTGATCACCTCCAACGTCACCTCCACCGGGGTGACCTCGGAATCGGTCTCCTACCTCGATGTCGGCCTCAAGCTCGATGTCGAGCCGCAGGTCTACCTGGACGCCGAGGTGGCCATCAAGGTTGGCATGGAGGTGTCCAACATCGTCCAGCAGGTCAAGAGCCCCAATGGCACGCTCACTTACCAGTTGGGCAGCCGCAACGCCAATACCTTGCTGCGCCTGAGGGACGGCGAGACCCAGGTGCTGGCCGGGCTGATCTCCGACGAGGATCGTTCCAGTGCCGCCAAGGTGCCCGGTCTGGGCGATCTGCCTCTGATCGGCCGGCTGTTCTCCTCGCATCGTGACGAATCGAGCAAGACCGAGATCGTCCTGCTTATCACGCCGCGCATCATCCGTAATGTCATCCGGCCGGAACTGGCTGACGGCGAGTTCTATGCCGGCACCGAGAGCACGACTTCGGCCCAGCCGATGCGGTTGCGTCCCAGCGGCCGCACCCAGGCAGAACCGTTGGAGATACCGGACTCGGTCCTGATCAAGCCGATAGTGACTGGCGACGGCGCGGGGGACGATGGCAGACCGGAAGCGAAGGCGCCTGAATGACCCTGAAGGCCCGTTCGCATCGGGGCTTCACCCTGATCGAACTGATCATTACGGTGGCCATCGTCGGTGTCCTCGCGCTGATGGTGACGCCGCTGCTGGAGGTGACGGTGAGGCGCCAGAAGGAGGTCGAACTGCGTGACGCCCTGCGCCAGATCCGCCAGGGCATCGACGCCTACCATCAGGCCGTGCTGGACAAGCGGATCGAGTCGCCGGCCGATGCCTCCGGTTATCCACCCAACCTGGAGGTGCTGGCCAATGGCGTGCCTGACATCAGCAATCCGGAGCGCCGCAACATCTACTTCCTGCGTCGGCTGCCGCGCGATCCGATGTTTCCGGCCGCCGAGGTGCCGGCCCAGGAGACCTGGGGCAAGCGTAGCTATGCCAGCGCCCCGGATGCCCCGCAGCAGGGCGATGATGTCTACGACGTCTATTCCCTGTCGGAAACGGCGGGACTGAACGGGGTGCCCTACCGGCTATGGTGACCATGAAACGATCGGGCCTCGGCTTTACCCTGATTGAACTGCTGGTGGTGCTGGCCATCATCGCCACCCTGCTGAGTCTGGCCGCGCCGCGCTATTTCCAGCACGTCGAGCGGTCCAGGGAGGCGGTGCTGCGCGAGAACCTGGCGACCCTGCGCGATGCCATCGACCAATACCACGCCGACAAGGGCGTCTGGCCGGAATCGCTGGCCAGGCTGGCCGACGACCACTATGTCCGTGCCGTGCCGGTCGATCCGGTCAGCGAGAGCGCCGAGACCTGGACCACGGTGCCGCCGGCCGATGGCAGCGGGGGCGTCTACGACGTGCACAGCGGCGCGGAAGGCGTCGCCCGGGATGGCAGCGCCTATGCCGACTGGTGAACGCGGCTTCACCCTGGTCGGCCTGCTCTTCCTGGTTGCCGGGCTCGGTGTGGCGATGTCGGTCCTGGGCACCGTCTGGCATACCGTGGCGCAGCGCGAGAAGGAAAAGGAATTGCTCTTCATCGGCGAGGAATATCGCCATGCCATCGCCGGGTTCTGGCGGGCTTCTCCGTCTGGTCAGCAGCGCTTGCCCAGGGAGTTTGCCGAATTGCTGCTTGACCCGCGCTTCCCCAACACGGTGCGCCACCTGCGCCGTCAAGGACGAGGCCGGTGGCATCACCGGGGTGTACAGCCTGTCCGAGCGCAAACCCCTCAAGCAGGCCGGCTTCCCGCGCAGCCAGACGGCCTTCGAACAGGCCGAGAGCTATCAACAATGGCTGTTCCTGTTCCAGACCGCCGCGGATAGCGCCGGCCAGGCCGCTGCGGCCAAGGCCACGCCCTAGCCGGTCTGCAGTTTCCACGGTCGCCAGCAACCAGGCTACGGCCTGGGCGTGTTCCCGCATACAATGCGCGGGTTTAATGGACAGCCGATCATCCGCCGCATGGCCTATTCAGAATCCTCCATCCGCGTCCTCAAGGGCCTGGAACCCGTCAAGGAACGTCCGGGCATGTACACCCGGACCGATTCGCCGACCCACATCATCCAGGAAGTCATCGACAA
>JBAZLW010000163.1:0-6191 GCA_041650095.1 Hydrogenophilaceae bacterium
AGTTCGGGGATACGGTCACGAACCAGATCGCCGATGAAGACCAGGGTCAGGTGGATGGTCTCCGGCCGGGTCAGGCGCCCGGGCATGAACTTGTGCAGATGCTGGCCTGCTTCCGCCAGCCGGGCCTTGACCCGGGTCTCCGGCCACAGGGCCAGGAAGACCCGGGCCGGCCTCAGCTCCGCACGATCAGGCATACCGCCTCGGCCGCGATGCCCTCGCCGCGTCCAGTAAAACCTAGCTTCTCCGTGGTGGTAGCCTTGACGTTCACGGCCCCGGCAGCAACCAGAAGATCGGCGGCAATGTTTGTCGCCATGGTGGCGATGTGAGGCGCCATCCTGGGCGCCTGGGCGATGATGGTGGCGTCGACGTTGCCGATCCGCCAGCCCTGTTCGCGCAGCAGTCCAACCACGTGGCGCAGGAGTTCACGGCTGTCGATACCCTGGTAGCGCGGGTCGCTGTCGGGAAAATGACGGCCGATGTCGCCCAGCCCGGCGGCTCCCAGCAGCGCGTCGCAGAGGGCATGCAGCAGCACGTCGGCGTCGGAATGGCCGAGCAGGCCGCGCTCGTGGGGGATGTCGACGCCGCCGATGATCAGCCTGCGGCCTTCGGCAAAGGCATGCACATCAAAACCGTGACCAATCCGGACATCCATACCTCAGCCTCCCCTCAAGTGCAAAACCATGTGCCGGTGCGGAATGTCCGCCTCGGAAAACTCCGGCCCTTCGGCCGCAAAGCCGAACCGTTGATAAAAACCCAGGGCGTGGCACTGGGCATGCAATTCCACCCGCGCCAGTCCAAGGCGCACGGCTCGGGCCAAGGCCATGTCGAGCAAGCGCGTGCCGATGCCCTTGCCACGCCAGTCCGCCAGCACCGCCATGCGGCCGATGCGGCCCTGCGGGGTCAGGCGTGCAGTTGCCACCAAGGTGTCGCCGTCCTGGGCAACGAACCAGTCGCATTCCGGGTCGATTGCTTCCCACTCCAACGCTTCCGGTACGCCCTGCTCCTCGATGAACACGCCACGCCGAACCGCGGCAATGGCCGGCGCGTCCTCGAGCCAGTTGCCCGGGCGGATTTTCACTCCTGGCGGTAGGGGTTTGGCCATCGCGAACACGGTTAGAATAGCGTCTGTCATTTACCTAGAAGTTTGCCATGAAAGTCTACGGCATCCCCAATTGCGACACCGTCAAGAAGGCCCGCGCCTGGCTGGAGAGCCACGATCTGGTCTATGAGTTCCACGACTACAAGAAGCAGGGCGTGCCCGAAGCCATGCTGCACAAGCTGCTCAAGGCCCATGGCTGGGAGGTTTTGGTCAACCGCAAGGGGCCGACCTGGCGCAAGCTGCCGGACGATGTGAAGGCCTCGCTCAAGGATGCGGATTCGGCCCTGGCCGTGATGCAGGCGAACTCCAGCGTGATCAAGCGGCCGATCGTGGAGCGCGACGGCAACTACCTGTTCGGCTTCGACGAAGCCGCCTACGTGGAGTTCTTCAAGGCATGAGCGCCGCCCTCGACTACGCCTGCGAACTGGTCAGCCGCCGATCCGTCACCCCGGATGACGCCGGCTGCCAGGACTGGCTTGCCGGCAAGCTGGCCCCGCTGGGCTTTCACATCGAGCGGATCGTCACCGGCGGCGTCAGCAACCTGTGGGCCCGCCGCGGTACGGCCGCGCCGCTGGTCTGTTTCGCGGGCCATACCGACGTGGTGCCGACCGGCCCGCTGGAGCGCTGGACCAACAACCCGTTCGAACCCACCCTGCGCGACGGCCGACTGTACGGCCGCGGCAGTGCCGACATGAAGGGCTCGGTGGCCGCCTTCCTGGCTGCCGTCGAATCCTTCCTGGCGGCTCACCCCGATCACCCCGGTTCCATCGCCTGGCTGATCACCTCGGACGAGGAAGGTCCGGCCGTGGACGGTACCGTGCGGGTCGTGGAACGCCTGGCCGAACGCGGCGAACGGCTTGATTACTGCATCGTCGGCGAACCGACCTGCTCGAAGCGGTTCGGTGACACCCTCAAGAACGGCCGCCGCGGCTCGCTGCACGGTCGTCTCACGGTCAACGGCGTACAGGGCCACATCGCCTATCCGCACCTGTGCAAGAACCCGATCCATCTGGCCGCGCCGGCCATCGCCGAGATGGCCGCCACGGTCTGGGACGAAGGCAATGAATACTTTCCGGCCACGACCTGGCAGATATCCAATATCCACGGTGGCACTGGCGCCACCAACGTGGTGCCGGGCCAGGTCGACATCGTGTTCAATTTCCGCTTCGCCACCGCCAGCACAATCGAGAGTCTGCAGGAAAAGGTCCATGCCATCCTCGACCGGCATGGCCTCGACTACGCACTGGCGTGGGAAGTCGGCGCCAAGCCCTTCCTGACGCCCAGGGGCAAGCTGGTCGACGCCCTGGCCGAGGCGATACTGGAAACGGTCGGCGTTGAGCCCGAACTGTCCACCACCGGCGGCACCTCGGACGGCCGCTTCATCGCCGACATCAGCCGGGAAGTGGTGGAATTCGGCCCCATCAACAAGAGTATCCACCGTATCGATGAAAACGTCGGCGCGGATGAACTCGAGCAATTGGCGGTCATCTACCACCGCACCCTGGAGAAGCTGCTTCATGTTTGATTCGGCTGCACGAGCGCTGTCGAGCGTGCGCGACTGGCTGCGCTTCGCCGTGTCGCGCTTCAACGAGGCCGGCCTGTTCTTCGGCCATGGCAGCGCCAACGCCTACGACGAGGCGGCCTACCTGATCCTGCATACCCTGCACCTGCCGATCGACCGCCTGGATCCCTTCCTGGATGCCCGCGTGTTGCCCGAGGAAGCCGCCAAGCTGGCCGACATGCTGCGCCAGCGGGTGGAAAAACGCCTGCCGGCCGCCTACCTGACCGGGGAGGCCTGGTTGCAGGGCTACCGTTTCCAGGTCGACGAGCGGGTCATCGTGCCGCGCTCCTTCCTGGCCCCGATGATACTGGAGCAGTTCGACCCCTGGCTCGATCAGCCCGAACGCGTCCAGCGCGCCCTCGATCTGTGCACCGGCTCCGGCTGCCTGGCCATCCTGCTGGCGGAGGCCTTCCCGGAGGCGGAAGTGGATGCCGCCGACCTGTCGGCCGATGCCCTGGAAGTGGCCAAGCGCAATGTCGAGGATTATGGTCTGGATGGCCGCATCGAATTGATCCAGAGCGACCTGTTCGCCGACTTGGAAGATCGGACATATGATCTGATCGTGTCAAACCCGCCCTACGTCGATGCCCCGGCAATGGCCGCCCTGCCGCAGGAATACCGTCACGAGCCGGAAATGGCCCTGGCCTCGGGGCACGATGGTCTCGACGCGGTCCGGGCGATCCTGCACGAGGCGCCCAAGCACCTCAATCCGGGCGGCCTGCTGGCCGTGGAAATCGGCCATAACCGGGAAGCCCTTGAAGCCGCCTTCCCCAACCTCGAACTGATGTGGCCCGAAGTGGAATGGGATGCCGACACCCTCTTCCTTGTACACCGCGAACAACTGTTGAACGGAATCAATAATGGAACAATTTGACCTCTTTCTCAGCTCCCTGGCCTCGTTCTGGTCCGAACTGGCCAGCTTCGTGCCGCAACTCATGGCCGCGCTGGTGCTGCTCTTCATCGGCTGGATCCTGGCCAAGCTGGCTCGCACCGGCGTGATGCGCCTGCTCAAGCTGATGAATTTCGAACGCGCCACCGAGAAGTCAGGCCTGGAGGCCTTCCTCAAGCATGCCGAACTGGATGTCTCGGTCGCCTCCATTCTGGGCAACCTGGCCTACTGGCTGATCATCCTGGTGATGATCGTGTTTGTGGCCAATTCCCTCGGTCTGCATGTGGTGGCCGACCTGTTCAACCGGGTCGTGCTCTACATCCCCAACATCATCGTCGCCATCCTGGTCCTGGTGTTCGGCACCATTCTGGCCCGCTTCATCAACCGCCTGGTGTTTGCCTGGCTGAGCAACGTCGAGTTCGAGGGCGCCCTGACCGTCTCGACCTTCTCCGAATACGCCATGCTGGTGTTCGTCTTCTTCATGGCCATGGAGCAGCTCCAGATCGCCAACGAATTGCTCACCGCCGCCTTCGTCATCGCCTTCGGCGCGGTTGGGCTGGCCTTCGCGCTGGCCTTCGGGCTGGGCGGCCGGGACTGGGCCGCCCGCGTCATCGATGAACATACCAAGGGCGGCAAGAAGGACTGACCGGCCAGAACTTGGCCGGCCCACTTTCCGGGCTGGCCAACCGGTAGTGGTTAGCGCCAGCCGACTTAGCCCTCGGCTTTCTTATGTGCCCGTCGCCGATAGGGCTGGCCAGCCTTGTTGGTTTTACTCGACTTACCCGCCCCCTCGCCCCGGCGGCCGATCGGTTTGTTGGCCGGTTGGCTCGATTCCAGGCTGCACCATTTCAGCAGTTCGCGCACTTGCGCGTCGGTCAGATCCAGGAACATGCCGCGCTTGACCTTGGGCGGCATCGCGATCGGGCCGAAGCGGACCCGGATCAGGCGGCTGACGGTGAGGCCCAGGGCCTCGAACAGGCGGCGCACCTCCCGGTTGCGGCCTTCGTTGATGACAATCTGGTACCACTGGTTGGCGCCCTCGCCGCCGAGCGAGTAGATGCTTTCGACCTGGGCAATGCCGTCATCCAGTTCGATGCCCTGGGTCAGGTTGTCCATGTTTTCCTTGGTCAATTCGCCCAGCACCCGGACGGCGTATTCCCGTTCCACTTCGTAACGCGGGTGCGACAGCCGGTTGGCCAGTTCGCCGCTGGTGGTAAAGACCAGAAGACCCTCGGTGTTGAAGTCGAGGCGGCCGATCGAGATCCAGCGCTGGCCCCGCAGACGGGGCAGCTTGTCGAACACGCTGGGCCGGCCGTCGGGGTCGTCGCGGGAGACGATCTCGCCTTCTTCCTTGTGGTAGATCAATACCTTGGGTAAGGATATCTCCCAAACAAGTTTAACTGGGCGGCCCTTCACCCTGACCAGATCGTTCGGCGTGACCCGGTCGGCTACCTTGGCGGTTTCACCGTTCACGGTGACCGCGCCGGTCTCGATCAGGGCCTCCATCTCGCGGCGGGAGCCGAGTCCGGCGGCCGCCAGCATTTTGTGCAGTTTTTCGCTCTGCACGTCCGTTTCAGGTTCGGCCTTCGGCGGTCGGCCGGGGGGGGGATTTCGGGGCATGGGGTGGTTTTCCTAAATGCAATCGTCGCGACGGCGATCTTATACCCTGTAAACGCACGGGGCGGTTATGGCGAAACGGCTTGATTATCCGCAATCACGGCATCATCGCCATGATCGATGGCGTCAGCGAACAGCGTTTCCTTGCCCAGTTCGGCCAGGGCGGGCAATTCGGACAGCGCCCTCAGGTTGAGGTCGCCGAGGAACTGTTTGGTGGTGGCGAACAGTTCCGGCCGGCCCGGCACGTCCTTGTGCCCGATCACCTCGATCCAGCCGCGTTCTTCCAGGGTCCTGACGATCTGGCTGTTTACCGCGACGCCGCGTATTTCCTCGATGTCGCCTCGGGTAACAGGTTGGCGATAAGCGATGATGGCCAGGGTTTCCATGACCGCACGGGAGTATTTCGGCGGTTTCTCCGGATTCAGGCGATCGATGTAGGGCTGGAACTCCGGCCGGGTCTGGAAACGCCAGCCCTCGGCCACCCGGGTCAGTTCGGCCGCCCTGCCCTGCCATTCCTGGCGCAACTCGTCGAGGGCACGGCGCAGGAAGTCGTTGTGCAGTTCCTCCTCGAACACCCGTTTCAGCTCGCCCAGGGTCAGCGGAACGGTCGCGCTCAGCAGCACGGCCTCGAGTACCCGCTTGACGTCTTCGATGTTATTGATCGACATGGCAAAGATTGGCGTAGATCGGCGCGAAGGGCTCGGTCTGCATGATGTCGATGAGCCGTTCGCGGGTGAGTTCCAGTACGGCCAGGAAGGTTACCACCAACTCGGGCCGGCCGGCCGGCTCCGGGAACAGGTCGGTGAACAATGATTGGCCTTTTCCCTTCAGCAGTTTGAGGATGCGGCTCATGTGCTCGCGCACCGACAGATCCTGGCGGCCGATGCGGTGATGGCTGTTCATTTGCGCCCGCCGCAGGATGTCGGACCAGACCGCCTGCAGGTCCTCGGCGTTGACCTGGGGCAGGCGCCTGACCGCCAGACGGTCGAGGTAGACGGTGACCATCTCGAAGTCCCGGCCCAGTT
>JBAZLW010000164.1:0-6147 GCA_041650095.1 Hydrogenophilaceae bacterium
TCGGGTTCAAGAGACGAGGTGCAAGGTACAAGGAAGTTCTCTTGAATCTTGCATCTTGAACCTTGCCTCTGGAGTGATTCGTATGGCCAACATCATGATTCGACGCGGCGACAAGGGCGAATACGTCTTTTATCTGCCCAAGCGCGACCTCGAGGACACCATCGTCTCGATGGAGTTCGACACCACGGAAAAGTGGGGCGGCGAGATCAAGCTGAACAACGGCGGCGCGTATTTCATCGAGCCCCAGGCCGCCCCCGAACGCCTGCCCTACTCGGTGCGCGCCAAGCGCCTCGACGCGGCGGAATGAACGAAAGGAACTGAAATGGCACTGAAAATCGTAGCCGACCTGTGCACCTCCTGCGGCGATTGCGAACCCGATTGCCCGACGGAGTCGATCAAGCCCAAGAAGGGTGTTTACGTCATCAACGCGGATACCTGCACCGAATGCGAGGGCGATTTCGACAAGCCCAAGTGTCTGGAGCTGTGTCCGGTCGACGACTGCATCATCCCTGCCTGACGGCAGATGCAAGGTGCAAGAGACAAGATGCAAGGAAAACCAGCCTTGAGTCATGCAACTTGCATCTTGCGTCTTGAATCTGGAGTCATGAAATGACCACCATCACCAAAGGCGCCGCGTTGCGCATCGCCCTGGCCGCCAAGGCCCTGGAAGAGGTCGAGCCGCGTGCCTTCACCATCAAGCTGGCCGAGCGGCTCGGCCTGCCCATCACCGAGGACAAACTGGCCAACGTCACCGTGGCCGACATCAAGCTGCTGCTGACCGGCGAGGAGACCATCGAGCCGGAGCAGGACATGGCTTCGATCAAGCTCGCGGTGCGCTATCTGTGGGGCGAGAACGGCGACGACGCCGACCTGCCCAAGCCGGAGCCCTATGTCGACGGCGAGATGACCGACAGCCTGCGTGTCGCCGTGGCCTCCAACACCGGCGAGAACCTCGACGGTCACTTCGGCTCGGCGCCGCGCTTCCTGGTCTACCAAGTCGGCAAGGACGCCATCAAGCTGGTCGATGTCCGTGCCACACTGATTGCCGACGAGGCCGAGGACAAGAACGTCGCCCGTTCCCAACTGATCAACGACTGCCAGATTGTCTACGTGCAGTCGATCGGCGGCCCGGCCGCCGCCAAGGTGGTCCGCGCCGGCGTGCACCCGGTCAAGATTCCGACCGCCAGCCCGGCCCGCGAGGCCATCGCCCGCCTGCAGGCCGTGCTCGATGCGCCGCCGCCCTGGCTGGCCAAGATCATGGGCGTCGAGGCCAGGAGCCTGGCCCAGTTCGCCACCGAGGAAGAAGACTGATGATTGCCGCCGACGTCCTTGCCAAGGTGGTCGCCCAGGTCGACGCCGTCGGCCTTGGTGAGGCCACAGTCACCGCCCTGCGCCAGGCCTGGCCCGGTGTGCATTTCACCTTCTGTTCCGAGGACGATATCCCGGGCCGGCTCAATCCGGTCGCCGAGGGTGTCGGCTACGGCGTCTACCTGGTCAGCGGCGCCGAGCACTGCGTCGCCTTCACCGACCACCTCGAAGCCGCCACCGGCCTCGTCCTGGCCGAGCAATCCGAAGACTGATTTGACATGAATCAAACCGATTCCCACTACCCGTGCCTATCGTTATGTAGTCACGCGACATATCGAAAGGAGGCTTGGACATGACGCTCAACCAGACCTTGCAGGGATTGCCTGCGCTGAGCCGGGGCAAACGCTGGGATCACCTGGAACTGCTCGAGCGCATCGATGCCTCCGGCTCCATCTCGGCCGCCGCCAACGCCATGGGCATGAGCTACAAGGCGGCCTGGCAGGCGGTGGAGGCGATGAACAACCTGTCCGAACAACCCGTGGTGGCACGCCAGACCGGCGGCAAGCACGGTGGCGGGACGACATTGACCGAATACGGCCGCCGGGTGGTGGCCGCCTACCGCCGTCTGGAGAAGGAACGGGAGCGGGTACTCAGCCACCTGAGCCGGATCATGGACGACTTCGACCAGTACTACCGCGTGATAAGGAGATTCGATATGCAGACCAGCGCCAGAAACCAGTTCCTCGGCAAGGTGAAGGCCGTCAAGCACGGTCCCATCAATGCCGAGGTGATCCTCGACCTCGGCGGCGGCGACGAGCTCGTTGCCATCGTCACCCACGACAGCGCCGAACACCTGGACCTCAAGCCGGGCGCCGAGGCCTACGCCCTGATCAAGGCGCCCTGGGTGATCCTGACCACCGACGACGGCTTCAAGACCAGCGCCCGCAACCGACTATGCGGCACCGTGGTGCGCAGCCAGGAAGGTGCGGTCAACGGCGAGGTGGTGATCGAGTTGCCCGGCGGCAAGCTGGTCGCCGCCATCGTCACCAACGACAGCATCGAATCCCTCGGCCTCAAGGTCGGCGTACGCGCCTGCGCTCTGATCAAGGCCTCGCACGTCATCCTCGCCGTTTCTCAATGAAAGGAAGCATCATGAGTCGCCTCAGCAAACCCCTGCTCGCGTTTGTCCTTCTGCTCGGACTGCACCCGGCCCTGGCCGACGAGGTCAGCGTCGCCGTCGCCGCCAACTTCACCGCGCCGATGCAGCGGATCGCCGCCGAATTCGAGAAGGACACCGGCCACAAGGCCTTGATGGCCTTCGGTTCGTCGGGCAAGTTCTATGCCCAGATCAAGAACGGTGCGCCGTTCCAGATATTGCTGTCGGCCGACGACGAAAAGCCGGCCAAGCTGGAACAGGAGGGCCTGACCGTTCCCGGCAGCCGTTTCACCTACGCCGTCGGCACCCTGGTGCTGTGGTCGGCCAAGCCCGGCTACGTCGATGCCAAGGGCGAAGTGCTCAGGAAGGCGCCGTTCAAAAAGCTGGCCCTGGCCAGCCCAAAACTGGCCCCCTACGGCGCCGCCGCCGTCGAGACGCTGACCGCCCTGGGCCTGCTGGCCGCGGTCGAGCCCCGGTTCGTGCTCGGCGAGAACATCGCCCAGACCTACCAGTTCGTCCAGACCGGCAACGCCGAACTGGGCTTCGTGGCCCTGTCCCAGGTAATGAAGGACGGCAAGGTGACGGACGGTTCGGCCTGGATCGTGCCGGCCAGGATGCACACGCCGATACGTCAGGACGCGGTGATCCTGGCCACGGGCAAGGGCAACGCCGCGGCCGAGGCCTTGCTGAAATATTTGAAGACCGACAAGGCCAAGGTCATCATCCGTGCCTACGGTTACGAAATCTGATCGACTGACATGGGCTTCTCCGACGCCGACTTCGCCGCCATCTGGCTCACCCTCCGGCTGGCCACGGTCACCACGGCCTTGCTGCTGCTGATCGGCACGCCCATCGCCTGGTGGCTGGCGCGTACGCGTTCCTGGCTGAAGGCGCCGGTCGGTGCCGTGGTGGCCCTGCCGCTGGTGCTGCCGCCCACGGTGCTCGGTTTCTACCTGCTGGTGATGATGGGACCGAACGGCCCGGTCGGCCAGCTGACCCAGTCGCTCGGCCTCGGGGTGCTGCCGTTCACCTTCTGGGGCCTGGTGGTGGCCTCGGTGTTCTATTCCATGCCCTTCGTGGTGCAGCCGCTGCAGAACGCCTTCGAAGCCATCGGCGACCGCCCACTGGAGGTTGCCGCCACCCTGCGCGCAGGCCCCTGGGACACTTTTTTCAGCGTGATCGTGCCGCTGGCCCGGCCGGGCTTCCTGACCGCCAGCATCCTCGGCTTCGCCCACACCGTGGGCGAGTTCGGCGTGGTGCTGATGATCGGCGGCAACATACCGGGCGCGACCCGGGTGGTTTCGGTGCAGATCTACGACCACGTCGAGGCCATGGAATACGCCGAGGCGCACAGCCTGGCGGCGGCCATGCTGGTGTTCTCGTTCCTGGTCCTGCTGGCGCTGTACCAGTTCAACCCGACCAGGCCGCGCAAATGAGCGGCATCGAGGCCCGCTTCAGGCTTGGGTTCGACGAGTTCGCCCTCGACGTCGAGCTGACCTTGCCCGGACGCGGTGTTACCGCCCTGTTCGGCCATTCCGGTTCCGGCAAGACCACGCTGCTGCGCTGTATCGCCGGTCTGGAACGGGCACCCGGCGGCTACCTCGCCGTCGACGGCGAGGTCTGGCAGGATGGCGAGCGCTTCGTGCCGACCCACCAGCGGCCCCTGGGTTACGTGTTCCAGGAAGCCAGTCTGTTCGCTCACCTCTCGGTCCGGCGCAATCTGGAATACGGCATGCGGCGGGTGGCAGAACAGGAACGCAGGGTCGCCCTCGATCATGCCGTCGAACTGCTCGCCATCGGTCCCTTGCTCGAACGCATGCCGGAGCGTCTGTCCGGCGGCGAAAAGCAGCGGGTCGCCATCGCTCGCGCCCTGGCGGTGAGCCCGCGCATCCTGCTCATGGACGAGCCACTGGCCGCCCTCGACCTGGCCCGCAAGCAGGAGATCCTGCCCTACCTGGAACGCCTGCACGACGAGCTGGAGATTCCGCTGCTCTATGTCAGCCACGCCCCCGACGAAGTGGCGCGCCTGGCCGACCACATCGTCGCCCTGGACCACGGCCGCGCCGTAGCCGAAGGCCCGCTGGCGGCGACCCTGGCCCGCCTGGACCTGCCCATCCGATTGGGCGAGGACGTCGGCGTGGTCATCGACGCGACGGTCGGCGAGCGCGACGAGGCCTGGCACCTGATCCGCGCCGACTTCGCCGGTGGCGGCGTCTGGGTGCGCGACACCGGCCTGGCGCTCGGCCACGCCGTGCGGGTGCGCATCCTGGCCCGCGACGTCAGCCTGTCGCTGAGCCACCAGGACGACACCAGCATCCTCAACCTGCTCCCGGGCACGGTGGCCGAGCTGGCCGACGACAGCCATCCGGCCCTGGCCCTGGTGCGGGTGGAGGTGGGCGGCACGCCCATCGTCGCCCGCCTGACCAGGCGCTCCGCCGCCGCGCTCGGGCTCACGCCCGGCCAGCCGGTCTGGCTCCAGATCAAGGCCGTGGCCCTGATCGGCTGAGGCCATGACGCCCGCCCTTTCCGACGCTGAGCTGGCCCGCCTGCTGGCCGAGGACGCGCCCTATGGCGACCTCACCACCGACCAGCTCGGCATCGGTGGGCGCCCGGCCGCGCTGACCTTCAGCGCCCGCACCGCCATGACCGTGTGCGGCACCGAGGAGGCCGCCCGGATGTTCGAGCTGGCCGGCGCCCGCGCCCGCATCGCCGCGCCTTCCGGCGCCGGCGCCGGCGCGGACGGCCTGCTGCTCAGCGCCGAGGGCAGCGCCGCCGCCCTGCACCGGGTCTGGAAGACCGCGCAGGTGCTGGTCGAACTCTATTCCGGCGTCGCCAGCGGCGTCGCCGCCATCGTCGGTGCACTGCGCGGCGCCGGCTTCGATACGCCGCTGGCCTGCACCCGCAAGCACTTTCCCGGCACCAAGGCCATGGCCGTCAAGGCGGTCCGCTGCGGCGGCGCCGGCATGCACCGCCTGGGCCTGTCGGAAACCCTGCTGCTGTTCCACGAGCACCGGTTGTTCCTGGACGAGACCGCGGCCGAGACGGTGGCCCGGTTGTGCAACGCCCTGCCGGAACGGCAACTGGTGGTCGAGGTCTCGGATGCCGAGGCGGCCCTGGTCTGGGCCGGGGCGGGGGTGCCGGTATTGCAGCTCGAGCGCTTTTCCCCCGAGCAGGTGCGCGCACTCAAGGAGGCGCTGGCCATGCGCCGGCTGACCACCCTGCTGGCCGTCGCCGGCGGGGTACGGGTGGACAATGCCGTGGTCTATGCCGTCGCCGGGGCCGATGTACTGGTCAGCTCGGCGCCCTATTACGCCCCGCCCAGGGATGTGAGGGTCAGCTTCGCGCGGCCCTGACGGCGGCCGGCCTAGGTGGCTACCAGCAGCGCCTTCTGGATCAGCCCGATGTTGAGTGCGATGGCGGTCGGGCGATTCACGCTGCGCGGCAGCTTGGCTGCCTTGAACCAGCGGAACTCGGAATGTTCCTGGTTCAGGCGCGGCTCGATTTCGCGGTCGGTCAGGAGCAGGAAGTAATGCAGTTCGCGCAGGGCCTCGACATAGCCGAGGGTCTGGATCTCGGCGCTGCTGGCGCCACCGATGTTGAGCAACTCGTGGCTGGCCACCTCGAAGCCGGCCTCCTCGGACAGTTCGCGCAACAACGCCTCGCGCGGGGTCTCGCCCGGATCG
>JBAZLW010000165.1:0-6124 GCA_041650095.1 Hydrogenophilaceae bacterium
GCCGCGGGCGGGCGACATCGCCTGCTGCTATGCCGATCCCGCTCTGGCTGAGCGGCT
Organism: Hydrogenophilaceae bacterium; assembly: GCA_041650095.1. Classification (GTDB taxonomy): domain Bacteria; phylum Pseudomonadota; class Gammaproteobacteria; order Burkholderiales; family Thiobacillaceae; genus Parasulfuritortus. The sequence goes on from JBAZLW010000165.1 coordinate 58, forward strand.
GCTGGGCTGGCGCGCCGAGCGCGGCATCGAGGCCATGTGCGCGGATTCCTGGCGTTGGCAGAGCATGAATCCGAATGGGTTCGAGGAGAAATAAGGGTTCCTACTGTACTTTGGAATTAGCCCGAACGGGCCATTGAGTAGGTGGGACTACCTGGTTCAGTACCGAAGCCAGAGGTAATACTACCTAAGGTGTGGATTATGAGCTTGAAGAACGCTTCTATTGTGGCTCTATTGGCTGCCGGGTTGGCCTTGAGCGGGGTGGCTTCTGTTCAAGCGGCCCCGCCCACACCACAAACGTATACGACCCCCCTTGGGCTGATTTCCGGTACACAGTCGTTTTCCTACGAGGAATTGTCTTTCGACGTCAACAATACGTACGACTACACATTTAGTCTGGGTAGCCTCGGAACCTTCACTTTGGATTCTTTTAGTCCTGAGTTCTCAGATCGTTGCCCAGGCTGTGCTATCAGCCTTTCCTTGGCGGGCACCAGCCAAACTTATACGGATTTCTCGAACACGATTAACCTTGGCCAAGGCAGCTATTTATTCGAGGTAAAGGGGACAGCTTTTGGCGGATCGAAGACCGGTGAGGCTGATATCGCCTTTACGATTGCGGCCGTGCCCGAGCCCGGTGAATGGGCTCTGTTGCTCTCCGGCATCGGTCTGATGGGTTTCATCGCCCGTCGCCGCAAGGGTGTTTCTGCAGCCTAGGCTTCATCAGTTCAAGAAAGCGAGGGACTTTGTTCCCTCGCTTTTTTTATTTGGTGGCGCCCAGTGTGTGCTTGTAATTGGTACTGATCAAGGTATCATGCCGCGATGATCGGTACTGAATCTGGCTATGGACAATACTGTTACGACCGCTGAAATTAAACGTCGGGGCATGGCTGCTCTTGAGGAAAGGCTTGGGCACGGTCCCTTGCATATCCTTAAGCGCAACCGCCCAGCTGCCGTGGTCTTGTCGGAGGAGGAGTATCAACGACTGCTCCAGCACAGGGTGGCGGTGCCCGCCGGCCTGAGTGCCGTACAGTGGTTGCTGGCTCAGTCGTCCACGGGGAGGCTGGGCAAGTCAGATATCGACGCGGGCGTCCAGTCCGAGCGTGATAGCTGGAATCAAGCTTGATCGCATTCTTTGATGCCAATGCGCTGATCTACCTGATTGAGGGTGCGGAGCCGTTCGCTGGCCGGGTTCGGGCTAGTCTTGCCCGGGCGGAGGCGGAGCATTCAGGCTTGGAGGCGGCGGTGAGCCGTTTGTCCTGGCTGGAGTGTCGGATTCGACCGATGCGAATGAATGATCATGCGGCTTTGGCTGGCTATGATGCATTCTTCAGTCGGCCTGATTTGAACTGGGTGGAACTGAGCCGGGATGTCGTCGAGTTGGCTACGGTCATTCGAGTGCATCACGGTTTGCGTACTCCGGATGCCCTGCAGGCGGCCTGTTGTCTGCAACTGGGTCCTGATCACCTTTTCTTCACCGGCGATGAGGGCTTCAAGCGTGTGGCGGGGTTGAATGTGGGGCATCTATCGTGAACCTGACAGGGTTCCTGCCGGACATGAAAAAAGCCGCAGAACGTAGTGTTCATACGGCTTTTTGGACTGCTGATGTACTGCTTGCTGCTTCAACTGGTGCCCAGAAGAGGACTCGAACCTCCACACCGTTGCCGGCGCTAGGACCTGAACCTAGTGCGTCTACCAATTCCGCCATCTGGGCAAAGAGGCGCGCATTCTAGCGAGGCCTGTATTCCAATGTCAACGACGAGTTATGAATGACTGATAAAAAATCTGCACACAAGAGCAAACCGCGCGGCCAGAAGGGCCTGCGCTGGCAGGACCCCTACCTGCAACGCGAACGCGAGAAGTACGAATACCCCCTGCCCAGCCGGGAGTTCATCCTGCAACTGGTCGAGGAGGCTGGCGGCCCGGTGCCGGGCGACGACCTGGCCTTCCGGCTCGATATCGACGTCGAGGAAGAGGCCGAATCCTTCCGCCGCCGCCTGGGCGCAATGCAGCGCGACGGCCAGCTGGTCATCAACCGGCGCGGCGACCTCTGCCTGCCGGACAAGATCGAACTGAAGGCCGGCCGGGTCGAGGGTCACGCCGACGGCTTCGGCTTCTTCATCCCGGACGACAAGTCGGGCGACATGTTCCTGTCCGAGAAGGAGATGCACCAGGTCCTGCACGGCGACCGGGTGATGTGCCGCGAGCGCGGCCTCGATCGGCGCGGCCGCAAGGAGGGCAAGATCGTCGAGGTGCTGGAACGGGCCAACAGCCGCGTGGTCGGCCGTCTCTACCGCGAGCATGGCCACCAGTGGGTGGTGGCGGAGAACAAGCGGATCAACCAGGACATCATCATCCCGCCCACCGAGTCGCTCAAGGTCGGTTTCGGCCAGGTGGTGACGGTGGAGATCGTCGAGCAGCCCTCCAAGCACTCGCCGGCCATGGGCAGCATCGTCGACGTCCTGGGCAACTATGCCGACCCGGGCATGGAGATCGAGATCGCCCTGCGCAAGCACGATTTGCCGTTCGAGTTCCCCAGGGAGGTTGCGGCGCAGGCGAAGAAGCTGCCCAAGGGCGTGACCAAGCGCGACCTGGAAGGCCGCGAGGACGTGCGCGACCTGCCGCTGGTGACTATCGACGGCGACGACTCGCGTGACTTCGACGATGCCGTCTACTGCGAGCCGATGGGCAAGGGCTTCAAGCTCTGGGTGGCGATCGCCGACGTGTCGCATTACGTCCAGCCCGGCTCGCCGCTCGACCAGGAGGCCTATGAGCGGGGTAACTCGGTGTATTTCCCGCGCCGGGTCATCCCGATGCTGCCGGAGGAGCTGTCGAACGGCCTCTGCTCGCTCAACCCGAACGTCGATCGCGCCTGCATGGTGTGCGAGATGGAGGTCGCCAGCACCGGCACGATCAAGAAATTCCGCTTCTTCCCCGGCGTGATGCACTCCAAGGCGCGCCTGACCTACACCCAGGTCTGGGACTGGCTGAACGAGCCGGGCCAGGCGCCGAAGGACAAGGCGCACGTGCTGCCGCACCTGCAGAACCTGTACAAGCTGTTCCACGTCCTCCTGAAGGCGCGCGGCAAGCGCGGCGCGATCGACTTCGAGACGCTGGAGACCAAGATGCTGTTCGACGAGGTCACCGGCAAGATCGAGAAGATCATCCCTTATGCCCGCAACGACGCCCACCGCATCATCGAGGAGTGCATGCTGGCGGCCAACGTGTGCGCCTCGGAGTTCCTCAAGAAGCACAAGCACGCGACGCTGTACCGCGTCCACGAAGGGCCGACCTCGATCAAGCTGAAGGCCCTGCACGAGTTCATGGCCGAGTTCGGTTTCGTCCTCGCCGGCGGCGACGAGCCGCACGCCAAGGACTACGCCGACCTGCTGGCCAAGATCAAGGGCCGGCCGGACGAGCAGTTGCTCCAGACGGTGATGCTGCGCTCGTTGCAGCAGGCGGTGTACAGCCCGGAGAACAAGGGCCATTTCGGCCTCGCCTACGAGTCGTATACCCACTTCACCTCGCCGATCCGGCGCTACCCGGACCTCTTGGTGCACCGGGCCATCCGTGCCTGCCTGGACGGCAAGACCTACGCCCCCGGCGACTGGGAGGCCATCGGCGCCCAGTGCTCGAAGACCGAGCGGCGCGCCGACGAGGCCTCGCGCGACGTGGTGTCCTGGCTCAAGTGCTACTACATGCGCGACAAGCTGGGCGAGGAGTTCGACGGCGTCATCTCCAGCGTCACCAGCTTCGGCATCTTCGTGGCCCTGAACGACGTCTTCGTCGAGGGTCTGGTGCATGTGTCCGAACTCGGTCAGGACTATTTCCACTTCGATGCCGCCCGCCATCAGATGCTTGGCGAACGCACCGGCAAGCGCTACCGCCTGGGCGACAAGGTGCGCATCAAGGTGGCCCAGGTCGAACTGGAAACCTCCAAGATCGATTTCGTCATGGCGGAAGACGCCTCCGTAGGCGCGGGCGTGCCCGCGCCGAAGAAGGGTGGGGCCAGGGCGAGCGCGGCCAAGCCCGCGCCTGCCAAGCCGGAAGCGGATAAAATCGCCGCCCCGGAAAAGAAGGCGGCCAAGAAGCCGGCCGCCAAGAAGACGAAGTCATGAGCCAGCATCACATAGGTTGCGCCGAGAGGCGCGGCGGCCTGCCGAAAATCCCTGGATCGCCACGGCCCTGCGGGCCTCGCGACGACGGTGTGGTGTGGCCGTCGCGTATTGCCGTCATTGCGAGGCGGCAAAGCCGCCGCGGCAATCCAGCCTGCGCCGAAACCTTATCTGTTGCGAATGCGCGTTTCCTCCCCGGAGGCCGCCCATGAGCCAACGCACCCTGGTCTATGGGTTTCATGCCGTGCTGTCCCGTCTGCGCCACCATCCGACCAGCATCCAGGTCATCTACCTGGACGAGGCCCGACGCGACAAGCGGGCCCAGGAGGTGCGGCATCACGCCGAGGCGAAAGGGGTCAAGCTGGTCGCCAGCGAGGCCAGCCGGCTGGAGGAGATGGCGCACGGAAAATCCCAGGGTGTGGTGGCCTTCGTCGACCCGATAAAGCTGGCGCGCAGCCTCGACGAGGTCCTGGAAGACCTCACCGAGCCGGCCCTGCTGCTGGTCCTGGACGGCGTCACCGATCCGCACAACCTGGGTGCCTGCCTGCGCAGCGCCGATGCCTTCGGCGCCCACGCGGTGATCGTGCCCAAGGACCGCGCCGCCAGCCTGAATGCCGTGGCCATGAAGGCGGCCAGCGGGGCCGCCGACTCGGTGCCGTTCATCCCGGTGACCAACCTGGCGCGCGCCCTGCGGGAATTGAAGGAGCGCGGCATCCTGATCGTCGGCACGGACCTGGAGGGCAGCCTGCCGGTCGCCGATGCCGATTTCTCCGGGCCGGCGGCGCTGATCCTGGGCGCGGAAGGCTCCGGCATGCGCCGGCTGACCCGCGAGCATTGCGACGTCCTGGTGCGCATCCCGATGTATGGCCAGGTCGAAAGCCTCAACGTCTCGGTCTCGGCCGGGGTCTGCCTGTACGAGGCACGCCGCCAGCGCGCCAACCTGGAGCCATGAGCAAGCAGGAAACCGATGCCGCCTGGGCCCTGTTCGACAAGGCGGACCTGTTGTATGGCCGCCTCGAGATCGAGCAGACCCTGGACCGGCTCGGTGCCGAGATCACCGACCGGCTGGCCGATACTTTCCCGGTTGCACTGTGCGTCATGGGCGGCGCGGTGGTGTTCACCGGCCAGTTGCTGCCCAGGCTGGCCTTTCCGCTCGAATTCGACTACCTGCACGCCACCCGTTACCGGGACGGCACCCGCGGCGGCGAGATCGAGTGGTGCGCCCTGCCGCGCGGCGAGGTCAACGGCCGGGTCGTTCTGCTCATGGACGACATCCTCGACGAGGGCCATACCCTGGCCGCCGCCAAGGCCAAGCTGCTGGAACTGGGCGCATTGCGGGTCGAGGTCGCCGTGCTGGCGGAAAAGGACCTGGGGCACGCCAAGCCGATCCAGGCCGATTACGTCGGCCTGACCCTGCCCAACCGCTATGTCTTTGGCATGGGCATGGATGCCTACGGGCTCTGGCGCAACCTGCCCGGCATTTATGCACTGAAGGAGAAATGAGCATGTTGGCCATCATCGGCGGCAGCGGCCTCACCCAACTGCCCGGACTGCATATCAGCCGGCGTGAGGTCGTGCGCACCCCCTACGGCATGCCTTCCGGCGCGCTGACCTTCGGCGAACTGGACGGCCATCCCATCGTCTTCCTGGCCCGCCATGGCCACGGCCATACGATTCCGCCCCATCTGGTCAATTACCGGGCCAACCTGTGGGCCTTGCATGCCCAGAAGGTGACCCATGTGGTGTCGATCGCCACCGTGGGCGGCATCCACCCCGACTTTTATCCCGGCCGTCTGGCCGTGCCGGACCAGATTGTCGATTACAGCCATGGTCGCGAAACGACCTACGCCGAGTACGGCAACAGCGACCAGGTCACCCACCAGGATTTCACCTGGCCGTATTGCGAGTCGATGCGCCAGCGCTGCATGACGGCACTCAAGGAGGCCGGCGAGGATTTC
>JBAZLW010000166.1:0-6088 GCA_041650095.1 Hydrogenophilaceae bacterium
TGCTCGACGTCATCGAGGCCGGCGCACTGAATGCCCTGGCCGCGACCCGGACTCGCCGCATCGGTGTTATCGGCACCCCGACCACGGTCAACAGCAACGCCTACGGCCGCGCCATCCACGAGGTCGCGCCGGACGCGCGGGTGGTTTCGCAGGCTTGTCCGCTGTTCGTGCCGCTGGTCGAGGAAGGCTGGCTGGACCACCCGGTCACCCGCCTGACCGCCCAGGAATACCTCAAGCCGATCCTGGCCGAACGGATCGACACCCTGGTCCTGGGCTGCACCCACTACCCGCTCCTGAAGCCGCTGCTCGCGGACGTCGCCGGTCCCGGCGTGACCCTGGTTGACTCCGCCGAGGCGATGGCTGAACGGACCGCGGCGCTGCTCACCGATCTCGACCTGCACACGCCCTCGCGGGCGCCGGCCGACTACCATTTCTATGTCACCGATGTGCCCTTGCGCTTCCAGACCATAGGCGAACGCTTCCTGGGCCGGTCGCTAAACAATGTCCACGTGGTTAAATGGTAGGTTCAAGTTCGGGCATTACGCTGCCGATAATATTGCCGCCCTGACCGGGCAGAATAAGCAACGACAAGGGAACCACCATGCAACCCAGCATTCTTCGCCATGTACTTTTTGCCTATCTCGGTTTCGGTGCCGTGGTCGCAGGCATTTTTCCTGTCTATGCGAACTACTTTGTGGAGTGGAAACCGGGCATGCTGACCTGGTTCGTGATCGGCTGCTTCATCGCCGGCCTGGTCATCGGTCTGGTCAACTACTGGGTGATGAACCTGATCCTGGTCTCCAAGCTCAAGCGCATATCCCAGGTCGCCGGCGCCATCGCCGACAAGGACCTGACCTTCACCTGCGGGATCAAGAGCGACGACACCATCGGCGAGATCATCACCAGCTTCAACAACATGGCCGCCACGCTGCGCGACCTGATCGCCAGGACCTCGGGGCTGTCCAGCCAGGTTCGCAACGGCAGCGACCTGCTGCGCGGCCAGGCCGGCGAGATCCATGACCGGGTCGATCGTATGGCCGAACGGACCCACGACATCCTGGCCAGCATCCAGCAACTGGAGGCCGCCATCGCCGACATCTCCAGCCGCAGCGAGCTGGCCTCCCAGCGCACCGCGGAGGCCGGCGGCACAGCGCGCCAGGGCGTCGGCATGGCCAAGATCAGCATCCAGGGCATGGAAAACATCCACGCCCGCATCAGCAGCGCCACCGATCGGGTGGAGAAGCTGGCACAAAGCTCCCAGGAGGTCGGCAGCATCGTCGCCGTGATCAAGGAAATCGCCGACCAGACCAACCTGCTGGCGCTCAACGCCGCCATCGAAGCGGCCCGCGCCGGCGAGCAGGGACGCGGCTTCGCGGTCGTGGCCGACGAGGTCCGCAAACTGGCCGAGAAGACCTCGGACGCCACCAACCAGATCGGCCTGACTATCGACGCCATCCAGCAGGAAACCCGGCATGCGCTCGACGCCATCGGCGAGAGCATGCGCGAGGCCCAACAAGGGGTGGGGCATGCCCGCCAAGCCGGTGAATCGCTCGAACGCATCATCGACGCCGTGGCCCAGGTGGACACCATGGTCAATGAAATCGCCCACGCCACCTCGCTGCAAAAGTCGGTTGCCCAGAGTGTCTACGGCAACGTCCAGGCCATCGATGAACTCAACTCGCAAACCCTGCGCGACTCCGAGCAAGGCATCCAGCAAGCGGCCAGCCTGGTCAACAACGCCAATCGCTTGGACGATTCGGTGAAGACTTTCCGCCTGTAGCCGGCAGAGGGATTCCGGACACTGGTATCAATTGACCCCGTGCGGAGGTTGATCAATATCAAGCATGGTTTTTAAGGTTTGAATATAATCAAGTCATAAATATTGCGTGTCCCACAATACGTTTCCTCAAATTCAGAAAGGTTAAAGCCATGAAAATCATGACCGCCGTTTTCGCCACCGCCGCCCTGCTGGCGTCCTCCTCCGTCCTGGCCGATGAGGCACTGGCCAAGAAAAACGGCTGCGCCATCTGCCATGACATGAGCGCCAAGAAGGTGGGGCCGACCTGGAAGGACGTCGCTGCCAAGACCAAGGGCGACGCCGCCACCGTCAAGGCCGCCATCGAGAAGGGCAGCAAGGGCAAGTACGGCAAGATCCCGATGCCGCCGCAACCCAAGGCCATGGCCGATGCCGATGCACTGGCCAAGTGGATTGCCAGCATCAAGTAAGCGTTGCCAGCATCCTCATAAAAGCGCGGCTCCGGCCGCGTTTTTATTTGTTCGGCCGGCAGGCGCCCAAGGCCGCCCCAAAAATCCCTTATCGCCCGATAAAAAACCCTAGCGACATATGGGCCGTTGGCCCGGTAAACTTGCCATCCTTTGTAATTGGATTCAGGAGATCAGCCATGGCCACTCGGGAAACCCTGGAGTCCCGCGTTACCGGCGCCAGCAGCGCCGAAGACCTGTACACACTGGCCCGCGAGGCCTTCGATGCCCCCGCCGATCTCGGCTATGCCAAGGAAATCCTGTCCCGGCCCGAGTTCAGCGGTGCAGCTGACGCCAAGTCGGTGATCGACGACGTCGCCGGCAATGCCATGTTCACCAACGACTTCATCTGCTGCGCCATGGGCTACAAGGCCCTCGGCCTCGGCGGCGACGCCGACTCCATGCTCGGCCAGGGCGCCGACTTCGCCATGAGCGGCGAGGAAAAGGTCGCTGTCGGCATGGCCCAGATGCTGGTCTCCGGCGATGCCGCCGCCGCCGCCAAGACCCTGGGCGGCGCGCTCAAGGAAATCTCCACCACGGAAGAACTGTACAGCCTGGCCAAGGTCGTCGCCTGCGACATCAAGGATGCCACCCTGGCCAGCCAGATCTACGACAAGATCAAGACCAAGGCCGGCCGCGCCGCCGACTTCGGCCGCCTGGCCAAGACCATCGCCGCCGACCTCGGCGACAAGGCCCAGGCCGTCGCAATCATCAACGAAGGGGCGGCCAAGTATTCCTCCGCCGGCGACATGATCACCCTGTCCGGCGCCATGGCTGAGATCGACCCGGCCGCCGCCGGTGCCCTGTACGAAAAGGCCCTGGACTCCGCCAAGGACTTCACCGCCCTGATGCAGGTGCTGGCCGCCGCCAAGGACAACGCCGAGTTCGCCAAGGCCGTGCTGACCAAGGCCGGTGCCACTGCCAGTTCCTCGATCGACCTGATCAAGCTGGCCGATGTCTACGCCGACCTCGGCGACAGCGCCGGCGTCGCCGACATGGTGACCAAGGCCGAGGACGCCATCGCCAACCTGGACGAGATGCGTAAGGTGGTCGAGGCCGCCAACAAGCACCTCGCCTCCGACACCGCCCGGGTCACCCGCCTGGCCGACAAGCTGGCCAAGCGCGAGGCCAACCAGGCCAAATACATCGAGATCCAGAACGAGGAAGCCAAGGCCAAGACCGCCAAACAGTTCATCGCCCTGTCCGACCGCGTCATCGCCGAGATCGACGACCCCTCCTACGCCGGCAAGCTGCTCTCCACCGCCGAGGAAGTCATGCGCGCCGACGGCTTCCACTTCAGCCGCTTCAAGCCCCTGATCCTGGGCGTCGACCGCCTGGGCGACAAGGAATGGCTGGGCAAGCTGCTCGACGAATCGGTCGCCTCTGCCGCCGACTTCGTCTGGTTCCGCGAGATCGTCCTCACGGCCGCCCGCGAACTCAAGGACGCCGAGTTCGGCAAGGGCCGCGCCAAGGCCTACATCGACGCCCGCGTCAGCCAGTCCGGCGACAACCCCTACGACTGGACCAAGCTGGCCGAGATCGCCCAGGAAGCCCTGAATGACGCCGCCCTGGCCTCCAACCTGCTGGCCGAGGCCGCCAAACGGGCCAAGGAGCACTTTGCCCTGGCCCAGATCGGCAAGCTGTTCGCCAACCTCGGTGACGAGTCCACCGCCAAGGCCATGTACGCCAAGGCCGTCGATGCCTGCAACAGCGGCGAGAACTGCGTGCAACTGGCCAGCCGGCTGAACAACCTGGAGATCGCCAAGGCGGACATCGCGGCGCTGATGAACAAGTGCGGCGACAAGCTGTCCTCCGCGACCGACAAGCTGCGCTGGGTTGAAGGCGTGGCCGACCTGCTGCTCGATTCCGACTGGGCCGCCAAGGCCTATGCCGCCATCGCCGGCAGCTTTACCGACGAAACCGGCAAGAAGCGTCTGGCCCGTAGCCAGCAGATGCGCACCGGTTACCGCTTCTTCGGTCCCGGCGTGCAGTCTCACTGAGCTTTTTTCTGCCCCAAAAACGGCCGGGTTTCCGGCCGTTTTGCTTTAAACTCCAAGCAGATAAATGGCCGATAACAGGATCCAGGAGACATGGCGGAAGACAGCGATCTCGAACGCACCGAACCGGCGTCGGGACGAAAGATCCAGAAGGCCCGCGACGAAGGCAACGTCCCGCGTTCGCGCGAGCTTTCGACCTTCGCCGTGCTGATCGCCACCGGGTCCGCGCTGGCGCTGATGGGCAGCTTCCTGATCGAGACCCTGCGCCGGATGGTGCATGACAGCCTCGACTTCGGCCGCGCCGACATCGCCAGCCCCACCATGATGGCAAACACCCTGGCCCGGGCCGCCTACGACGCCATGCAGACCCTGCTGCCCATCGGCGCCGTGGTGGTGCTGGCCGCCCTGATCGCCAACGTTATCATCTCCGGCTGGAACTTCAGCCTGAAACCGCTCCAGGCCGATCTGGGCAAGATGAACCCGCTCAAGGGCCTGGGCCGGATGTTCGGCTGGAAGTCGCTGGTGGAACTGGGCAAGGCCGCGTTGAAAGGTGGCGTCATCGCCGGCGCCTCGGTCTGGATGATCTGGCTGCAATGGGACGAAATCCTGACCCTGTCCGCCGAACCGCTGGAATACGCGATGCCCCATTTCGGCTGGATCACCATGTACACCTTCCTGGCGGCCGCCGCGGCCTTTGCCCTGATCGCCGCGATCGACGTGCCCTACCAGATCTGGAACTACCACCACGGCCTGCGCATGACCAAGGAAGAGGTGCGCCAGGAACACAAGGAGACCGAGGGCGACCCCCAGGTCAAGGCGCGCATCCGCGCCCTGCAACGCGAACAGGCGCGGCGCCGGATGATGCAGGCGGTGCCCAGGGCGGATGTCGTGGTGACCAACCCGATGCACTTCGCGGTCGCCCTGAAATACGAGGAAAAGGGCATGGCCGTGCCCGTGGTCATCGCCAAGGGCTCGCAACTGGTGGCCGAACGGATCAAGGAGATCGCCCGCGAACACCATGTCCCGATCGTCGAGGCGCCGCCGCTGGCGCGCGCCCTGCACCGTCATGTCGAGGTGGGCGAGGTCATCCCGGGCACCCTGTTCTCCGCCGTGGCCCAGGTCCTGGCCTACGTCTACCAGTTGAACAACCAGATGAATCCGGCCCTGCCCGAAGCGTGGCAGGTGCCTGCCGAGCTCGACCCGGCCAATAGGCCGACGACATAATGGCGGAAGCAACCATGTCCGGCTTGCAGTGGCAGAAGATGGCCGCACCGATCCTGGTCATCGCCATCCTGGCGATGATGATCCTGCCTTTGCCGGCATTCGCCCTCGACATGCTGTTCACCTTCAACATCGCGTTGTCGATGATCGTCCTGCTGATCAGCCTGTACACCCTGAAGCCGCTGGAGTTCTCGGTGTTCCCGACCGTGCTCCTGATGACCACCCTGCTCAGGCTGTCGCTCAACGTCGCCTCCACCCGCATCGTCCTGCTGGAGGGTCATACCGGCCCGGACGCCGCCGGCAAGGTGATCGAGGCCTTCGGTCACTTCCTGGTCGGCGGCAACTACGCGGTCGGCCTGATCGTGTTCATCATCCTGGTGTTGATCAACTTCATGGTCATCACCAAGGGTGCCGGCCGCATCGCCGAGGTGTCCGCCCGCTTCACCCTGGACGCCATGCCGGGCAAGCAGATGGCCATCGACGCCGACCTCAACGCCGGCCTGATCGGTGAGGACGAGGCCCGGCGCCGGCGCGCCGAGATCGCCGAGGAGGCCGACTTCTATGGCTCCATGGACGGCGCCTCGAAATTCGTCCGCGGCGATGCCGTG
>JBAZLW010000167.1:0-6087 GCA_041650095.1 Hydrogenophilaceae bacterium
CGACGAACTGGATGCAGCCGCCCTGGCCCATTTCGAGGCGGTCAAGCAGGGCCTGGACGCGGCCGGCCTGGCCTACCGCATCAATCCCCGTCTGGTGCGCGGCCTCGACTACTACAACTACACCGTATTCGAGTGGGTGACCGACAAGCTCGGCGCCCAGGGCACGGTGTGCGCCGGCGGCCGTTACGACGGCCTGGTCGCGCAACTGGGCGGCAAGCCGGCCCCGGCCTGCGGTTTCGCCATGGGCGTGGAACGATTACTGGCGCTGATGGCCGAGTCCGGGCAGAATCCGCCCGGCGCGGTGGCGGACGCCTACGTGGTCAACGTCGGCGAGGCGGCGACGCGGTTTGCCATGGTGGTGGCCGAGGCCCTGCGCGACGCCGGCCTCAAGGCCGTGCTGCACTGTGGCGGCGGCAGTTTCAAGTCCCAGATGAAGAAGGCCGATGGCAGCGGCGCCCGTTTCGCCGTGATCATCGGCGACGACGAGGCGGCCGCCGGCGAGGCCAGCGTCAAACCGTTGCGCAACGAAGCTCCGCAGCAGCGGGTCAGGCTGGCCGAACTGGCCGGCATCATTACCAAGGAATAAGCGATGGCACTCGATCTCGAAGAACAGGAACAGATAGACGAATTCAAGGCCTGGTGGAAACAGAACGGCACCTTCGTGATTGGCGCCGTGGCGGCCTTTGTCATCGGCGTGTCGGGCTGGAAGGGCTACCAGGTCTGGTCCGCCCGCCAGGCTGGCGAGTCGATGGCCCTGTTCGAGAAGGCCATGCAGGCCGCCATGGCGAATGACGCCAAGGCGGTCAAGGACCTGACCGGCCAGATCATGGAGAACTACGGCCGCTCCGGCTATGCCCTGCCGGCCGCGTGGCTGGCCGGCAAGATCAACTTCGCCGCCGGCGACCTGAAGAGCGCCCAGGCCCAGTATCAATATGCCCTCGACCATGCCGGTGACAAGGGCCTGGAGCAGTTGGCCCGCCTGCGCCTGGCCACGGTCCTGCTCGACCAGAAGGACTATGCCGGCGCGCTGAAGCTGCTGGAGAACGAACCGGATGCCGCCTTCGCCGGCCTGTTTGCCGATCTCAAGGGCGATGCCCTGGCGTTGCAGGGCAAGCCCGAGGAGGCACGCGCCGCCTACGCGCTGGCCATGGAAAAGCTGGATGCCAAGAGCCCCATGAAGGCGATGGTGGAAGCCAAACTGAACGGCGTGGGAGGCTGAGATGAGGATTTTGCTGGCGTTGATCCTGGCGGCCGGGCTGGCCGGCTGCAGCACCGTGAGCGGCTGGTCGAACAGCGTGGGGGGATGGTTCGGCCTGTCCGGCGGCTCCGCCAAGTTCAAGCCGGCCGAACTCGGCGAGATCAAGGCCTCGGCGACCCTGAGCCGGGCCTGGGATATCAATGTGGGCGCCGGCAAGCCTTATGTATTTTCGCCCGCCAGTGATGGCCAGGCGGCCTATGCCGCCAGCGCCGAGGGTCGCATCGTCAAGCTGGACCTGGCCACCGGCAAGGAGGTCTGGCGCGCCGACGCGAAGCAGACCCTGTCGGCCGGCGTCGGCGTCGGCGCCGGGCTGGTGCTGGTTGGCACGCCCAAGGGCGAGGTGCTGGCCTACCGGACCGACAACGGCCAGCTCGACTGGACCGCGAAGCTGTCCGGCGAGGTACTCAGCGCGCCGGTGGCGGCGGCCGGCCTGGTGGCCGCGCGCAGCAACGACGGCAAGGTCTGGTTGCTCAATGCCGTGGACGGCAAGCAGCGCTGGGTCTACGGACGCGTGCTGCCGTCGCTGATCCTGAGGGTGCCCGGCGACCTGCTGCTGACCAACCGCGCCCTGTTCGCCGGCTATCCCGGCGGCAAGCTGACCGCGCTTTCCCTGGCCAGCGGTTCCCCGTTGTGGGAGGCCAACGTCGCCCTGCCCAAGGGGGCCACCGAACTGGAACGCATCTCCGACGTCTCCGGCGCCCTGGCGGCCGACGACAACCTGGTCTGCGCGGCCGCCTATCAGGGCCGCATCGGCTGTTTTGACCAGATCACCGGCAATCCGGCCTGGCTGCGCGAGTTTTCCGGCCTCGGCGGCGTCGCCCTGGGCAATCGCTTCATCTTCGCCGCCGACGAACACGCCAGCGTCCAGGGTTATGACAAAGAGCGCGGTTCCAGCCTGTGGAAACAGGACAGCCTGCTCGACCGCGGCCTGATCACCCCGCTGGTACTCAACCACGGCCGTGTCGCGGTGGCCGATTACCAGGGCATGATCCACCTGCTCAGCCTGGAGGAGGGCGCCCTGATCGGTCGCGCCAGCACCGACGGCAGCCCGGTGATCGGCCGCATGCAGGCCCTCAACGAGGGTTTGCTGGTGCAGACCGTGAACGGCGGGGTATATGCGTTCAAGATTCAATAAGCATTCAGCGGTCAGCGTTCAGCAGCCAGCGGTCAGCGTTCAGCTGATTGTTGAATGTTGGCTGATAGCTGACCGCTGATAGCTGACAGCTCAAAATGAAACCCACCATCGTCCTGGTCGGCCGGCCCAACGTCGGCAAATCGACCCTGTTCAACCGTCTCACCAAGACCCGCGCTGCCCTGGTGCACGACCAGCCGGGCCTGACCCGGGATCGCCATTACGGCCACGGCGTGGTCGGCGGCAAGCCCTACCTGGTGGTCGACACCGGCGGCTTCGAACCGATCGCGGATACCGGCATCCTGGCCGAGATGGCCAAGCAGACCCTGCAGGCCGTGGCCGAGGGCGATGCCATCGTGTTCCTGGTCGACGGCCGGACCGGGGCGACGCCGCAGGACAAGATCATCGCCGACCGCCTGCGCCGGCTCGGCCGACCGGTCTTCCTGGCCGTCAACAAGACCGAAGGCATGATGTCGGACGTCGCCGTGGCGGAGTTCCACGAGTTGAGCCTCGGTCAGCCGTATTCGATCTCCAGCGCCCACGGCGAAGGCGTGCGCGAGCTGATGGCGCTGGTGCTGGAATCGTTCGCGACGGAACATGAAGAGGCCGTCGAGGATCACCCCAGGTTCGCCATTGTCGGTCGCCCCAACGTCGGCAAGTCGACCCTGGTGAACGCCCTGGTCGGCGAGGAGCGGGTGATCGCCTTCGACCAGCCCGGCACCACGCGCGATTCCATCTATGTCGATTTCGAGCGGGCCGGGCGCAGCTACACCCTGATCGACACCGCCGGCGTCCGGCGCAAGGGCAAGGTCTTCGAGGCGGTGGAGAAGTTCTCGGTGATCAAGACCCTGCAGGCCATCGAGGATGCCAACGTGGTCGTGCTGGTGCTCGATGCCAAGCAGGACATCGCCGAGCAGGACGCCCATCTGGCCGGGTTCATCCTGGAGGCCGGGCGCGCCCTGGTGGTCGCCATCAACAAGTGGGACGACACCGACGACTACCGGCGCGACCAGGTCAAGCGCGATATCGCCCGCAAGCTGGATTTCCTGAGTTTCGCCAAGTTCCACTACATCTCCGCGCTCAAGAATTCGGGCGTCGGCGGCCTGCTCAAGTCGGTCGACGAGGCCTACAAGGCGGCCATGGTCAACCTGCCGACGCCGCGCCTGACCCAGGTCCTGATCGAGGCCGTGGCCAGACACAACCCCGCGCGCTCCGGCCAGTTCCGGCCGAAGCCGAAATACGCCCACCAGGGCGGCATGAACCCGCCCATCATCGTGGTCCACGGCAACCACCTGGACAGCCTGGAGGGCGGCTACCAGCGCTACCTGGAAAACTGCTTCCGCGAGGCCTTCAACATTCAGGGCACCCCGCTCAAGGTCGAGTTCAGGACCGGCCATAACCCGTTCGAGGGTCGCAAGCCCAAGGCGCCGCCGACCAAGGACGCGGTGCACAAGGCCTTGCGCCTGCGCCGGCAGAAGGTCAAGAAGTTCGGTTGACGCCCTTCCTGTTGGGGGCAAGGGAACTTGTCAGCTTGTGTCTCGTCTATCAAAATTCTCGTAAATTTGAAAATCAACCCGCATTCGGATTCATTTGTCCGCAGATGAGGTAGAATCCCCCGCTCGCGATGAGCGAAGTTGAATCGATACGATAAGGAATATGTCATGAGCAAAGGGCAGCAGTTACAAGACCCGTTTTTGAGCGCGCTGCGGCAAGAGCAGGTGCAGGTTTCCGTTTATCTTGTGAACGGCATCAAGTTGCAAGGCTATATCGACAGCTACGACCAGTATGTCGTGCTGCTCAAGAACGCCGTCACCCAGATGGTCTACAAGCACGCCATTTCCACCGTGGTGCCGGCGCGCGCCGTCACCTATCGCCAGCCGGGCGAGGAAGACTGACCATCTTCTCAATTGCAGGTGGCCTGAGCGCCAATGTTTGATCGTCCCCAGACGTCCGATGCCTCCGGGCAAGGGCTGTCGGTGGTGCTGGCCAGCATCAATTTCGGCGTTGCCGAATATGCCGAGAGCCTGGCCGAACTGAAGCTGCTGGCCGAAGGCGCCGGGCTGCTTATCCGGGAAGTCGTCCAGGGCAAGCGCGACCGGCCCGACGCCGCGCTGTTCGTCGGCAGCGGCAAGGCCGACGAGATCGCCGAGGCGGCGCGGGCGACCGATTCCAGCCTGGTGATCTTCAACCATGAACTCTCCCCGGTCCAGGAACGCAACCTGGAAAAGCGCATGCAATGCCGGGTGCTCGACCGTACCGCCCTGATCCTGGAGATCTTCGCCCAGCGCGCCCGTTCCAACGAGGGCAAGCTGCAGGTCGAACTGGCCCAGTTGCGCCACTACGCCACCCGCCTGGTGCGCGGCTGGAGCCACCTGGAACGGCAGAAGGGCGGCATCGGCATGCGTGGCGGCCCCGGCGAGACCCAGCTCGAGCTGGACCGCCGGATGATCAACGCCAAGATCAAGAACATCGAGGCCCGCCTGGCCAAGCTGGAGAAGAGCCGCGCCCTGCAACGCCGGGCGCGCCAGCGCGGTGGTGCCCTGTCGGTGTCGCTGGTCGGCTACACCAACGCCGGCAAGTCGACCCTGTTCAACACCCTGACCCATGCCGGCGTCTACGCCGCCGACCAGCTGTTCGCCACCCTCGACACGACGTCCCGGAAACTCTGGCTGCCGGAGACCGGCCAGGTGGTGCTGTCCGATACGGTCGGCTTCATCACCCACCTGCCGCATACCCTGGTGGCGGCCTTCCACGCCACTCTGGAGGAGACCGCCAAGGCCGACCTGCTGCTGCACGTGGTCGATTCCGCCAGCCCGAACCGCGACCGCCAGATCGAGGAGGTCGACAAGGTGCTGAAAGAGATCGGCGCCAGCCAGGTGCCGCAGATCGTGATCATGAACAAGATCGACCTGACCGGTGTCGAGCCGGGGGTGGCTGTGGACGAGTGTGGTAACATCTCGCGCGTATCGTTGAGTGCCCGGACCGGCGCCGGCATCGATCTGCTGCGGCAGACCCTGGTGCAGTTCGCCCAGGACCGGCGCCGGCAAGACCTACAACAAACTGAAATCGGACAAGATGGCCTGGAATGATCCCAAATGGGGCAATGACCGTGGTGGCGGCAATGGTGGCCCGCCCGACCTGGACGAGCTGTGGCGGCGCTTCAATCAGCGCCTGAACGGCCTGCTCGGCGGCAAGGACAAGGGCGATGACGACGGCGGCAACCGCGGCGGTGGCATGGGACGCGGCGGCATGCCCAGTTTCCATGTCCCCGGCGGCGCCGGCATCCTGGTGGTGCTGGCCTTGCTGGTCTGGCTGGCCTCGGGCTTCTACATCGTCGATACCGGCCAGCGCGGCGTCGTGCTGCGTTTCGGCAAGTACATCGAGACCACGTTGCCCGGACCGCGCTGGCATCTGCCGTATCCGTTCGAGGCGGCCGAGGTGGTCAACGTCGAACAGGTGCGTACCGTCGAGGTGGGCTACCGCAACAACGTCAAATCCAAGGTGCTGACGGAATCCCTCATGCTGACCGACGACGAGAACATCATCGACATGCAACTCTCGGTGCAATACACCCTGAAGTCTCCGGAGGACTATCTGTTCAATAACCGCGACCCCGACGAGGCCGTGATGGGCGCCGCCGAGACCGCGATCCGCGAGATCGTCGGCAAGAGCAAGATGGACTTCGTGCTCTACGAAG
>JBAZLW010000168.1:0-6078 GCA_041650095.1 Hydrogenophilaceae bacterium
CGGCCTCCCGGTCGCCGTAATAGACCGCTGGGTCGAACAGCACCGGCTCGCCGCTGGCATAACCGTAGTTGCCGCCCCACAGGTCGCCGTGCAGCAGCGAGGGGACCGGCCGATAACCCGGAAACAAGTCGTTGAGCCGGTCAAGCAGGTGCCCGCCCTGGTCTATGAGACTCGCCGGTGCGCCGTTCCGCTGCGCCAACCCGAGTTGAAAGCCCAGGCGGCGCTGGCGCAGGAATTCCAGCCAATCGTCCAGACGCTCATTGGCTTGATGAGTGGCGCCGATGGTGTTGGCGCGCCACCAGCCGAACCGATCGGCGGACTTCCGGTGCAAGGCGGCCAGGCGGCGGCCCAGTTCGGCGGCTTCGCCGCGGCCATCCAGATCGAGGTATTCCAGCACCAGCCAGGCCCGGCCAGCCTCGCTGCCGGAACAGATCGGAACCGGCACCCGGATGGCGCCGCTGGCGTGCAGTTCATCGAGTCCATCCGCCTCGGCCTCGAACATGTCCAGGCGGTCGGCCCGGTTGAGCTTGACGAAGAATCGGCGGCCATCCCGGCCGACCAGCATCTCCGCCTGATTGATGTCGCCGCCGCCGATCGCGTGCCGGACGGCGGGCACGAACGGCGCGCCGGTGGCGGCGCCGATCGCTTCGGCCAGGGTCATTTCACCAGCGTCTTGGGCTCGCGCGATTCACCGGCCTCATCCATCCGGCGCAGGTATTCCTGCCAGTAGACATCCTGGAGCTTGCCGATCTCATAGAGGTAGTCCCAGGAATAGATGCCGGAATCGTGCTTGTCGTCGAACACCAGCACCACGGCATAGTGACCGACCGGTTCGACCGCGGTGATGTCGACGTACTTCTTGCCCACCTGCAGGGTCTCCTGGCCAGGACCGTGGCCGCGCACCTCGGCCGAGGGCGAAAACACGCGCAGGTACTCGAACGGCAGGTTGAACCGGCTGCCGTCGTCGAAGGCGATCTCCATGACCTTGGACTGCTGGTGCATCTTGATCTCGGTGGGAATCGGGGTCTTGTCGCTGAGGCCAGCCATACGGTTTCCTTGGGGATGAATTAGAGAATGCTGATAGTTTGCCAGCGGAACGGACAACCGGCAATGCTTGAGTTTTGCAGTCAGGTATTTACACACCCGCCCAAATGCCGCCGCGAAGTTCCAAAACAGTGCCTAATGCACTGAAATCAGGCCTGGCCGTACCAACAAATCACCCCGCCAACGACCGGGCTGTTTGTTGCTTTATCCTTTTAAGACATGCAGTTAAGTATAAACACGGACATTGGCACGGCGGTTGCTTTTATCAGATCGAATATTACGAATATTCCTTTCGGTAATACCCACCTACCAGGAGTCCACCATGAACCTGAAGCACCTCGGCAGCACCATGAAGCGTCTGTTGACCCGCGTGATCCTTCCCGCCACCGCCGCTGTGGCCTTCTCGGCTCATGCCGCCCAGCCCCTCAAGATCGGCTACAGCGACTGGCCGGGCTGGGTGGCCTGGCAGGTCGCCATCGACAAGGGCTGGTTCAAGGAAGCCGGCGTGCCGGTCAACTTCGAATGGTTCGACTACACCGCCTCCATGGATGCCTTCTCGGCCAGCAAGATCGACGCCGTCACCATGACCAACGGCGACGCCCTGGTCACCGGCGCCGCCGGCGGCAAGAGCGTCATGGTCATGCTGACCGACTACTCCAACGGCAACGACATGATCATCGGCAAGCCCGGCGTGCGCTCGCTCAAGGCGCTGAAGGGCAAGAAGGTCGCGGTGGAAATGGGCTTCGTCGAGCACCTGCTCCTGCTCAACGGCCTCAAGAAGGCCGGCATGAAGGAATCCGACGTCACCCTGGTCAACGCCAAGACCAACGAGATGCCGCAGATGCTCGCCTCCGGCGACGTCGCCGCGGTCGGCGCCTGGCAGCCCATCGCCGGACAGGCGATCAAGGCGGTACCCGGCGCGCGTCCAATCTACACCTCCGCCGACGAACCCGGCCTGATCTACGACGTCCTGGCCGTGAACCCCGCCAGCGCCAAGCAGCGCAAGGCCGACTGGGTCAAGGTGGTGAAGGTGTGGGACCGGGTGGTCAAGTACATCAACGACCCCAAGACCCAGCCTGACGCCGTCAAGATCATGTCCGCCCGCGTCGGCGTCTCGCCCGAGACCTACCTGCCCCTGCTCAAGGGCACCAAGCTCCTGAGCCTGGACGAGGCCAGGAAGATCTACGTCAAGGGCGACGGCTTCAAGACCCTGCAAGGCTCCACCAAGATCTCCGACCAGTTCAACGTCGCCAACGACGTCTACAAGGCCGCCCAGGACGTCGACAGCTATCTCGACGCCTCCTTCACCAACGCCAAGTAACCCGAGTCGAGCACGGAGCGTCAATGAAGCCGATCGCCAACAACGAAGCGAGCAAGCGCACCCTGCTGGCGGTCGGCTCGTTCCTTCTGCCCCTGCTGGTTTGGTGCCTGGTCAGCTACGTACCATTCATCTGGCACCCCAAGGTCGAGGTCACCGTTCCCGGCGGCATCGACTACTTCCAGGCCGGCATGCTGGTCGACCAGACCCAGTTTGCCGACGAGACCGACTACGCCCGTGAGCAGGGCCTCGCCCTGCCCTCCGGCGTGCCGGCCAACCCCATCTACCTGCCTGCGCCGCACCAGGTGGCGCAGGCCTTCTATACCGGCTTCGCCAAGCAGCCGGTACAGAAGGACGCGCCCTGGCTGCATGAGAGCCTGTGGCACAGCATCCAGATCATCTTCTGGGGCTTCGTGCTCTCCTCCATCGTCGGCGTCCCGCTCGGCATCCTGGCCGGCACCTACGCCAGCCTCGGCCGTCTCACCGAGCCCTTCGTCGAATACTTCCGCTACCTGCCGGCGCCCGCGTTCGGCGCCCTGGCGGTGGCCATACTGGGCATCTACGACGGCCCCAAGATCGCCATCATCGTCATCGGCACCCTGTTCCAGCAGGTCCTGATCGTCGCCAACACCACCCGCAAGCTGGAGGCCACCATCATCGAGGCGGCCCGCACCCTGGGCACCCGGGGCTTCCGCCTGCTGACCCGGGTGGTGGTGCCGGGCATCCTGCCCGACCTCTATCGCGACCAGCGCATCCTGCTCGGCTGGGCCTGGACCTATCTGATCGTCGCCGAGCTGATCGGCACCAGTTCGGGCATCACCTGGTACATCACCCAGCAGGCCCGCTACCAGCATTTCGACAACGTCTACGCCGCGATCATGATCATCGGCATCATCGGTTTCGGCACCGACCTGATCCTGGCCCGCCTGGGCAGGCGTTTGTTCCCCTGGGACCGCTCCCAGGACCGGCGCTGAAAGGACACCACCATGAACCCGGAAACCAGCTACCTCGACCAATCCGAAGAAGTGCGCGCCCGCTTCGAGCGCATCAACCAGCGCGAGACCATCCTGGAGGTGCGCGGCCTCGGCAAGCGCTACCGCTCCGCCCAGGGTGAGGTCGAGGCCTTGAGCGGCATCGACTTCAGCGTGCGCCGGCGCGAATTCGTCTGCGTCATCGGCCCCTCCGGCTGCGGCAAATCGACCCTGATCCGCATCCTGGCCGGCCTCGATCACCACACATCGGGCGAGGCCCTGCTCGACGGCAGCCGCATCAAGGGCCCGGGCCAGGACCGCGGCATGGTGTTCCAGGGCTACTCGCTGTTTCCCTGGCTGACCGTGAAGAAGAACGTCATGTTCGGTCCCCAGATGAACGGCCGCGGCCGCGACGAGGCCGAGCACGACGCCATGATGTGGCTGGACCTGGTCGGCCTGGAGCGCTTCGCCGACGCCTATCCGCACCAGCTCTCCGGCGGCATGCGCCAGCGCGTCGCCATCGCCCGCGCCCTGGTCAACCAGCCGCGCATCCTGCTCATGGACGAGCCCTTCGGTGCCCTGGACGCCCAGACCCGGGCCAAGATGCAGACGCACCTGATCGACATCTGGCGCAACATCGACATCACCGTGCTGTTCATCACCCACGACCTCGACGAGGCGATCTACCTGGCCGACCGCATCCTGGTCCTCAAGGCCCACCCGGGCGAAGTGCAGGAGATCATCGAAGTGCCGGTGCCGCGGCCACGCTCGCCGGAGCAGTTCAACTCGCCCGAATTCCGCGCCACCAAGGCCCGCCTGGAACAACTCATCCACCCGGCCCCGGAGCCGGAATCGGAAGACGAGCAGCGGGTGAAACCGCACCTGATCCGCTTCACCGACGTGCACGACAACGTCGAATGAGGGAGGCGACGACGATGCTCTGGTCCGATCTCACCTGGTCCGAAATCCCCGCCGTGCTGGCGAAGTGCGGTCAGGCCGCCATCCTGCCGGTGGGCGCCACCGAGCAGCACGGCCCCCATCTGGGCACCGGCGTCGACTTCGTCATCGCCGAGCGGCTGTGCGCCGCCGTCGCGGAAAAGACCGGCGTGCCCATGCTGCCCACCCTGCCCTACGGCTGCTCCCTCGGCCACAGCCAACGCTGGCCCGGCACCCTCGCGGTGCAGCCGATCACCCTGATCGAACTGGTCAAGCAGATCGGCGACTGGGCCTACGCGAGCGGCGTGCGCCGGCTGTTCATCGTCAACGCCCACGTCACCAACGCCGCGCCGCTGCGCTGCGCCCTGGAGATGTTGCGCGCCGAACACGACGACCTCATGGTCGCCGTCATCAACACCGCCACCATCAGCGAGCGGGTGCGGGAATTCCACTTCCATGACGCGGCCGACTGGCACGCCAACGACGCCGAGGCCTCCATCATGCTGGCCATCGCCCCCGAGGCGGTACGGCCGGACAAGTTCGCCGAAGCCGACGACCCGGACCGCACCTGCGGCTGCGTGTTCGCCCACCCGGTCAACCGCACCAGCAAGAATGGCGTCACCGGCACCCCCAGCCTGGCCACGGTCGACAAGGGCCGCGAGTGGTTCGACTGGCTGGCCGCCGACCTGGCCGAACTCATTTCCCGGGGCTGCTCTGAGGATCCGCCACTGCCCTATTCCTACTACGAGGCTGCCTGACCCGCCCCGTGCCACCCTGCATCAAGGAATCACCATGAACCAGATCGACGACACCGCCGTACTCGACAAACCCGAACAGGCCGCCCCGGCCGGCTCGGCCGAGGCGGTCGCCCGCCAGCAACGCGAACTCACCGACAAGGGCGTGAAGTACTGCATCGGCGCCTACGTCGACATCCACGGCATACCCAAGGCCAAGGTGGTGCCCATCGCCCACCTGGGCCACATGGCCAAGGGCTCCGAGCGCTACACCGGCTATGCCCTGGACGGCCTCGGCCAGGCCCCCAACGACGACGAGCTGACCTCGGTGCCCGACCTCGACCGCGCCATCCAGCTGCCCTGGGAACCGAAGATCGCCTGGATCCCGGCCGACAACCACTTCCAGGGCAAGCCCTACGCCCTCAACACCCGGGTCGCCCTGAAGAACCAGCTCAAGGAAGCGGCCAAGCTCGGCTACGGCATGAACCTGGGCATCGAGTGCGAGATCTTCCTGCTCAAGCAGAACGAGGACGGCAGTCTGTCGGTACCGGTCGCCGACGACAAGCTGACCAAGCCCTGCTACGACGTGCGCGGCTTCGTCGACAACTTTTCCTGGCTGGACAAGGTGGCCACCTCCATCAACGACCTCGGCTGGGACCTGTACTCGTTCGACCACGAGGACGCCAACGGCCAGTTCGAGTTCGACTTCAACTACGCCGACGCCCTGACCACCTGCGACCGCCTGACCTTCTTCCGCTTCATGGCCAAGCACTACGCCAAGGAGGAAGGCCTGCTCGCCACCATGATGCCCAAGCCCTTCGCCGACAAGACCGGCAACGGCGCCCACTTCAACATGTCGATCTACGACCTGGAGACGGGCAAGAACCTGTTCGCCTGCGCCCCCGAGGACGACCCCCATGGCATCGGCCTGACCCCGCTCGGCTACAGCTTCGTGGCCGGCATCCTCAAGCACGGCCGCGCCCTGTGCGCGGTGTTCGCGCCCACCGTGAACAGCTACAAGCGCCTGGTCCGGCGCGGCGCCATGAGCTACTTCTCCTGGGCCCCGGTGTTCAAC
>JBAZLW010000169.1:0-6003 GCA_041650095.1 Hydrogenophilaceae bacterium
GCCGAGACGGTTGCCGGCCACCGTGCGCTCGCGCTGCCGCAAGCTTGCAGTCGGCTTGCCCGCCAGCGAGCAGGCGCGTGCCTGGCTGGCGGAGCAGGGCATGCAGGCGCCGATGGCGATACTGGACGAGGTGGGCGGCGCACCTCTGCTGGCCATCGAATGCGCTGAGCCTGAACGCCTGGCCCGGCGGACGCGTTTTCTCGATGCCCTGGCCAAGCCGACGGCGGATGGCCTGTCCAGGCTGGCCCAGGAATCGCAGCAACGGGTCGAGGAGTGCTGGGGCTGGCTGACCCGCTGGCTGTATGACCTGCTGGTTATCCAGGCAAACGGCCGGACGCGCTACTTTCCCGATTCCGACCAGGCCTTGCGCAAACTGGCCGCCAGGGCCAATCCTGCCTCGCTCTGGCAATGCCAGCAGGAACTGATTGGCGCCGGGCGCTGGTTGCGGCATCCGCTGAATGGCCAGTTGTTGCTAGAATCATGGCTGTTGCTCTACCTGGATGCGTTGGAGGCTAAGCATGGAAGATAGTCCGCAGGGGCAAATGCCCGGTCGTGCCGGTATGCTTTCCTTGAGCATCAAGGAGCGTACGGCGTTATTTGCCGCTTACATGCCTTATCTCAAACATGGCGGCCTGTTCATCCCCACCAGTCGTCTGCACCAGATGGGCGACCAGGTCTACATGCTGCTGTCCCTGATGGATGACCCGACCAAGCTGCCGTTGTCCGGCAAGGTGGTCTGGATCACGCCTGCCGGCGCGCAAGGAAACCGCCAGCAGGGCATTGGTGTGCAATTCGACAACAGCGAATCCTCCTCCATCGTGCGCAACAAGATCGAACTCATACTCGGCAACGCCATGAAGGCGACGCGCCAGACCCATACGATGTAATTTCAGGCAGGGGCAAGGCTGACGAGCAGCGCCTCGCCCATCTAGACCCCTTGCTCATCCTCTCTCATGTTCATCGATTCCCATTGTCATATTGATTTCCCCGATTTCACCGAAGGCGCGGTGCCGCTGTTGGAGCACATGCAGGCCGCGGGGGTGAGCCACGCCTTGTGCGTTTCCGTAAGTCTGGAACGACTGCCCGGCATTCTGGCGCTGGCCCGGGCCCATGCGAATATCTACGCCTCGGTGGGCGTGCATCCGGACCACGAGGAGGCCGCCGAGCCTGACGTGGCGACACTGGTGAAGCTGGCCGAGCATGCCAAAGTGGTGGCGATCGGCGAGACCGGATTGGATTATTTTCGCCAGGCCAGGGAGGCGGTGGACTGGCAACGCGAGCGTTTCCGGGTCCATATTCGCGCCGCGCGCGTGGCCGGCACGCCGCTGATCATCCACACTCGCAACGCGGCGGAGGACACCCTGGCGATCATGGCCGAGGAAGGCGCTGGCGAGATCGGTGGCGTCATGCATTGTTTCACTGAAAACCGGGAAGTCGCCCAGGCAGCGCTGGACATGGGCTTCCATATTTCCTTCTCCGGCATCGTGACGTTCAAGAGCGCGGTCGACTTGCGTGAAGTGGCCAGACTGGTGCCGCTTGATCGGCTGCTGATCGAGACGGATTCTCCCTACCTGGCGCCCATGCCGCACCGCGGCAAGCGCAACGAGCCGGCCTATGTCCGGCATGTCGGCGAGTTGATCGCGGAATTGAAGGGTGTGAGCCCGGACGAACTGGGCGAGGCAACCAGCCGGAATTTCTTCCGGCTGTTCAATAAGGCCGCTTAAACGGGAACGGCTTCTTCCTCGAAGCCGAGCTTGATCTGGCCGGCCTCGTCGATATCGACCGTGACTTCACCGCCATTGGCCAGACGACCGAACAGCAGTTCGTCGGCCAGTGCCTTGCGGATGGTGTCCTGGATCAGGCGGGCCATCGGCCGGGCGCCCATCAGCGGGTCGAAGCCGTTCCGGCCCAGATAGGCCTTCAACTCATCGGTGAAGTGGGCCTCGACCTTCTTGGCATGGAGTTGGTCCTCCAACTGCATCAGGAACTTGTCAACCACGCGCAGGATGACCTCTTCCGAAAGTGATGCGAAGGAAATGGTCGCGTCCAGGCGGTTGCGGAACTCGGGCGTGAACAGGCGCTTGATGTCGGCCAACTCGTCGCCCTTCTTCTCGGGCAGGGAGAAACCGATGCCGGTCTTATTGAGCGTCTCGGCGCCGGCGTTGGTGGTCATCACGATGACGACGTTGCGGAAGTCCGCCTTGCGGCCGTTATTGTCGGTCAGGGTGCCATGGTCCATGACCTGGAGCAGGATGTTGTAGATATCCGGGTGGGCCTTCTCGATCTCGTCCAGCAGCAGCACCGCGTAAGGGGTTTTGGTGATGGCCTCGGTCATCAGTCCGCCCTGTTCGAAGCCGACGTAACCCGGAGGCGCGCCGATCAGACGGGAGACGGCATGACGTTCCATGTATTCAGACATGTCGAAGCGGATCAACTCGACGCCCAGGGTATAGGCGAGCTGGCGGGCGACCTCGGTCTTGCCGACGCCAGTGGGCCCGGTGAACAGGAAGGAGCCGATCGGCTTCTGTGGATTGCCGAGGCCGGAACGCGACATCTTGATCGCATTGGCGAGGGCGTCGATGGCCATGTCCTGGCCGAACACCACGGCCTTGAGGTCGCGGTCGAGGTTCTTCAACGAGTTGCGTTCGTCGGCGGCGACGGTCTTGGCCGGGATGCGGGCGATCTTGGCGATGATGTCCTCGATCTCCTTGTTGGTGATGACCTTCTTCTGCTTGGTTTTGGGCAGGATGCGCTGGGCTGCGCCAGCCTCGTCGATGACGTCGATGGCCTTGTCGGGCAGGTGGCGGTCGTTGATGTAGCGCGCCGACAGTTCGGCTGCCGTGCTCAAGGCAGAATTGGTGTAGCGGACGCCATGGTGCGTCTCGAAGCGCGATTTCAGACCACGCAGGATGGCAACCGTCTCGTCGACGCTGGGTTCGTTTACGTCGATCTTCTGGAACCGGCGGGAGAGGGCATGATCCTTCTCGAACACGCCGCGGAACTCGTTGTAGGTGGTCGCACCGATGCAGCGCAACTGACCGGATGACAAGGCCGGCTTGAGCAGATTGGAGGCATCCAGGGTCCCGCCGGAGGCCGCGCCGGCACCGATCAGGGTGTGGATCTCGTCGATGAACAGGATGGCGTTCGGGTTGCTGGTGAGTTGCTTGAGCACCGCCTTCAGGCGTTGTTCGAAGTCGCCCCGGTATTTGGTGCCGGCGAGCAGGGCCCCCATGTCGAGCGCATACACCGTCGCTTCAGCGAGTATCTCGGGTACCTGGTTTTCCACCACCCGGCGGGCCAGTCCTTCGGCAATGGCGGTCTTGCCGACGCCGGCCTCGCCGACCAGCAGCGGATTGTTCTTGCGCCGGCGGCACAGGGTCTGGATCACCCGCACCAGTTCCTTGTCGCGGCCGATCAGGGGGTCGATGCGACCGGCCAGCGCCTGGGCATTCAGGTTGACGGTATATGTTTCCAGCGGCGATGCGTTGGTGGCATCGCCTTCCGGTTCCTGTCCGCTGCTTTCAGCACGTCCGGTCGGCGTGCTCTCCTGCGGCGCCTTGGCGATACCGTGCGAAATGTAGTTGACCACATCCAGACGGGTGATGCCCTGTTGGGTCAGGTAGTGCAGGGCATGCGAGTCCTTTTCACCAAACAGGGCCACCAGCACATTGGCGCCGGTGACCTCCTTCTTGCCGGATGATTGGACATGCAGGATCGCCCGCTGGATCACCCGTTGGAAACCCAACGTCGGCTGGGTATCGACTTCATTTTCGCCGGGCAATTGCGGTGTGTGTTTTTCGATGAATTCGGTCAACTGCTGGCGCAGTCCGTTGATGTCTGCCGCACAGGCCCGCAACACTTCGGCCGCGGATGGATTGTCCAGCATCGCCAGCAACAGGTGCTCGACCGTGATGAACTCGTGACGCTTCTGCCTGGCCTCCATGAAGGCCATGTGCAAACTGACTTCCAGTTCCTGGGCAATCATCGGTACTCCTCCATCACGCATTGCAGCGGGTGCTGGTGTTCACGGGCGAACCCGGTTACCTGACCGACCTTGGTTTCCGCGATATCGCGGGGATAAACTCCGGCCAGACCGGCGCCTTCATTATGGACCTTCAACATGACGACAGTGGCTTTTTCACGGTCCATCCCAAAAAAGCGTTCCAGCACAGTCACGACGAATTCCATGGGCGTGTAATCGTCGTTCAGCAGCATCACTTTATACATGGAAGGCGGCGGCGCAGCGACCTTTCCAGGCAGGAGCGCGGCTTCGTCCTGGTGTTTGATTGCCATGATTAGCTACCGTTCAAATCTCAGGAAGCATTGTGCGGGCGTGTAATTTTTTTTCAAGGGTGTTGACGATATCCTGGACCGCAGTTAAAAAGTCACCGTTTGGCGCTGTTCGAGTCTTACCCGCTGGTGTTGGCTTGGCCCAAACGCATCATTTATTCTCGTTATGGAGTTCTATATGGCCACTGGCACTGTGAAATGGTTCAATGACTCGAAAGGTTTTGGCTTCATCACCCCCGATGGTGGCGGTGAGGATCTGTTCGCCCATTTCTCCGCGATTCAATCCAAGGGTTTCAAGTCCCTCAAGGAAGGTGAGCGCGTCACCTTCGACGTAACCGAAGGCCCCAAAGGCAAGCAAGCCGCCAATATCCAGCCGGCCTGACCAGCGCTGGAGTGAACGGGCTGGCGTTATGGCGCCGGCCCGTTATTTCTGTGCCCCTGTGCTATACCGACATAAATTCGCTGTAACTCAGGAGCACGTGATGGATCCCGGCCCAGAAGCCCCCCCCAGCAATCAGGTTGTGTCGCCACCTGTCGAGCGTCTGCTAATTGGGCTTTGGCAACAACGGGAGGAACTGGGGCTGATTGCCGACGAACTGCTCGCCATCTTCCGTAGTCATGGCCTGACGCCGCCCCAGGACGAGGAAAAGCACGCCTGAGGCGGATCCGCTCACATGTGGCGGATGATCTCCTGACCGAATCCAGAACAGGGAACCTGATTGGCACCATCCATGAGGCGGGCGAAGTCGTAAGTGACGTTCTTCGACTGGATCGCGCCATCCATGCCCTTGATGATCAGGTCGGCGGCCTCCAGCCAGCCCATGTGACGTAGCATCATTTCCCCGGACAGGATGATCGAGCCCGGATTGACATAATCCTGGCCGGCGTACTTCGGCGCGGTGCCGTGGGTGGCCTCAAACATGGCCACGGTATCGGACAGGTTGGCGCCAGGAGCGATGCCGATGCCGCCCACTTCGGCGGCGAGCGCGTCCGAGACATAGTCGCCGTTCAGGTTCAGGGTGGCGATCACGTCATACTCGGCCGGCCGCAGCAGGATCTGCTGCAGGAAGGCGTCGGCGATGACGTCCTTGATGACGATACCGTTCGGCAGTTTCATCCACGGGCCTTCATCGATAAGGGTGGCACCGAACTCGCGTGCCGCCAATTCGTAGCCCCATTTCTTGAAGCCACCCTCGGTGAACTTCATGATGTTGCCCTTGTGCACCAGGGTCACCGACTTGCGGTTGTTGTCGATGGCGTACTGGATGGCCTTTCGGATCAGGCGCTCTGAACCCTCCACCGAGACCGGCTTGATGCCAATAGCGGAGGTCTCCGGGAAGCGGATCTTGGTGACGCCCATCTCCTTCTGCAGGAACTCGATGAGCTTCTTCACCTCGGCGCTGCCGGCTTCCCATTCCACGCCGGCGTAGATGTCTTCGGTGTTCTCACGAAAGATCACCATGTCGACCTTTTCCGGCGCCTTGACCGGGGAGGGCACACCCTGAAAATAACGCACCGGGCGCAGGCAGACGTACAGATCCAACTTCTGGCGCAGGGCGACGTTGAGGGAGCGGATGCCACCCGAGGTCGGGGTGGTCAACGGGCCCTTGATGGAGACGACGTAGTCCTTGGCGGCCTGGACGGTTTCATCCGGCATCCAGGTCTCTGCGTCGTAGACCCTGGTCGCCTTTTCGCCGGCGTAGACCTCCATCC
>JBAZLW010000170.1:0-6001 GCA_041650095.1 Hydrogenophilaceae bacterium
CTGCTGACCTCCTGCAAGCTGCGCAGGACGCGCATCAACCGGGACAGGTGGACCCGGTTCTGGACCTGCACGGTGAAGTACAGGTTGGTGTAGTTGCCGCCTTCCTCCTCCATGTGCACGTCGTCGATGTTGGAGCCCTCGGCGGCGATGGCGGCGGCGACCTTGGCCAGCACCCCGCGCGCGTTGGCGACGGTGATGCGGATGCTGACGTCGAAGGTCTTGTCGAGGTCGGGTTCCCATTCCACATCCACCCACTTGTCCGGGTCCTCTCGGTAATGGCTGACCTGGGGACAGTCGTGGGTGTGGATGAGCAGGCCCTGTTCCTTGCGGATCTGGCCGATGACGGGGTCGCCCGGGATCGGCCGGCAGCACTTGGCCAGGCGCACCGCAACGCCCTCGGAGCCGCGGATCAGGATCGGGCCGGAGGCCCGGATGATGTCCTCGCCCTCGCGCGCCAGCAGTTGCCGGGCGACCATGACGCCAAGCTTCTTGCCCAGGCCGATGTCGATCAGGATGTCGCCGCGGCTGCGGCCGCTGGTCTTCAGCAACTGTTCCCAACGTTCCTCGCCGACATCCGCCGGGTTGACGCCGAGGCCGCGCAGGGCCTGGTTGAGCAGCTGCTGGCCGAGCATCTCCGATTCGTTCCGGTGCACGTGCTTGAGCGCGCTGCGGATGTGGGCGCGCGCCTTGCCGGTGACCGCGAAGTGGATCCAGGCCGGGTTGGGGCGGGCCGATTCGGAGGTGATGATCTCGACCCGGTCGCCGTTCTTGAGCGGCGTCGACAGCGGCATGTAGTCGCCGTTGATGCGCGCGGCGACGCAATGGTTGCCGATGTCGGTGTGGACGTTGTAGGCGAAGTCGACCGCGGTGGCTTCGCGCGGCAGGGCCATGATCTTGCCCTTGGGGGTGAACACGTAGACCTCGTCCGGGAACAGGTCGACCTTGATGTGTTCGAGGAATTCCACCGAGTCGCGGCTGTCGGCCTGGATGTCGAGCAGGCTCTGCAGCCACTGGTGGGTCATCCGCTGGGCCTCGGTCAGCTCGGTGCTGCCGGCCTTGTACATCCAGTGCGAGGCGACCCCTTCCTCGGCCAGGCGATGCATCTCGCGGGTGCGGATCTGTACCTCGACCGGGGTGCCGAACGGCCCGAACAGGGTGGAGTGCAGGGACTGGTAGCCGTTCGCCTTGGGGATGGCGATGTAGTCCTTGAACTTGCCCGGGATCGGCTTGTACAGCGAGTGCAGCGAGCCCAGGGCCAGGTAGCAGGTCGGCACGTCGTCGACGATGACCCGGAAACCGTAGATGTCGAACACCTCGGTGAAGGCCAGGTGCTTTTCCTGCATCTTGCGGTAGATGCCGTACAGGTGCTTCTCGCGGCCGTAGACATCGGCCTTGATCTTGCATTGCTCGAGCTTCTGGCGAATGGCCTGGTTGATCTTCTCGACCAGTTCGCGCCGGTCCATGCGCGAGGTCGCGATGGCCTTTTCCAGAACCCGGTAGCGGGTCGGATACATGTGCTGGAAGGCCAGTTCCTGCAGTTCGTGATAGACCACGTTGAGGCCCAGCCGGTTGGCGATCGGCGCGTAGATGTCCAGGGTCTCCTGGGCGATGCGCTGGCGGCTCTCGACGCTCATGGCATCGAGGGTGCTCATGTTGTGCCAGCGGTCGGCCAGCTTGATCAGGATCACCCGGACGTCGCGCGCCATGGCCAGGAGCATCTTGCGGAAGTTCTCGGCCTGGGCGTGGCGCTTGCTCTCGAACTGGAGCTGGTCCAGCTTGGTGACGCCGTCGACCAGGTCGGCCACGGCCTCGCCGAAGTGGGTCTTGATCTCCTCCCGGCTGATCCCGGTGTCCTCGACCACGTCGTGCAGCAGGGCCGCCGCCAGGGTCTGCGCGTCCATGCGCCAGCCGGCCAGGGTCTCGGTGACCGCCAGGGGGTGGGTGATATAGGGCTCGCCGTCCTTGCGGAACTGACCCAGATGGGCCTTGGCGCTGAAGGCGAAGGCGCGCCGCAGCAGGTCGGCCTCCTCGGGCCGCAGGTAAGGCGCGATCTCGGCTACATCGGCCGGGGTCGACTGCGATTCATCCGGGGTGGTGGCCAGCGCGCGGCTGCGCGCACGGGCGAATTTCGGGTGGGGTTCCTGGACCGGCGGCATAGTGCGGGGTCCAGGCGAGCCGATCAGGAGTGGAACTTGAGCAGGATTTCCGGGCCGACCAGGCCTTCGGACATCTCGCGCAGGGCGATCACGGCGGGCTTGTCGCGATCGGACTCGACCTTCGGGGTGGCGCCGACGGAGATCTGGCGGGCACGGGTCGCGGCGGCCAGGGTCATTTCGAAACGGTTGGGGATGTACTTGATGCAGTCGTCGACGGTGACACGAGCCATGATGGGATTACTCCAGTAATGCGTTATGTGACAGCGCCGATTTTATCCTGATACGGGGCCCTTGGGCATGGCGGTGGCCGTTATTGCCCAAATGAGGCCGAAGCCGGGCTGGCTGGCGGCCGGAAACCGCCGGTCAGGTTCGATGCCGGGCGACGAAGCCGGTCAGCAGCATTCCTCCTCCAGGAGCGCGAGCAGATGCAGGGCTTCCTGGTCATCCCAGGTCTCGAACAGTTCCCTCACCTGGTTGATATTGGAGTGGATCAGAAACAGTTCGTCCGGTTTCGGCCCGGACCCGCCCGAGCGTTTCTTGCCGAAGTATTCCCAGAATGCATTGCACCGTTCCGGCAGGGCGAGATGCCGATCGATGCAGGCCATGATCTGTCGGGCATTGGCGTCGCAGTCTATGCCCTGGAAGCTTATGTAGCGGTCGGTACGCTTGCAGCCGCAATCCAGTGTCACTGAAGTTCCCCGGTAAATCGAAGCGGGCGATTCTAGCCTCTGCGTGACCACAATGGCATGACTCAATGGATGCCGGTATCGATTTATGGCTCCGGGTCGCAGTGGGGAATCCGCATGTCGCATGCCGATTCCGCCCATGCGACTGGCCAGTCGTTCCTCGTCAGCGGCTCAACAGGCCTTTCAACAAGGGTTCCAGGCTGTGCATCTGGTTGCGGATGTGCAGGCGCTGGGCGCGGACGATGGTCTGCAGGTCGGCCAGTGCGGTCGCGAAGTCGTCGTTGACCATCAGGTAGTCGAACGAATAGGCGTGCGAGATGTCTTCCTGCGCCGCCTCGACGCGCCTTGCGATGACCTCGGCGGAGTCCTGGCCACGGCCTTCCAGGCGGCGTTGCAGTTCGGCTAGGGAGGGCGGCAGGATGTACAGGCTGACGACGTCCGGGAACAGCTTGCGGACCTGGGCGGCGCCCTGCCAGTCGATCTCCAGCAGGATATCGTGGCCGGCGCGCATCTGGTCCTCGATCCAGGGCTGCGAGGTGCCGTAGTAGTTGCCGTAGACCTCGGCACTTTCCAGGAAATCGCCGTTGTTGAGCATGTCCCGGAAGGCATCCACCCCTACGAAGTGATAGTGCACGCCGTCGACCTCGCCGGGCCGGGGTGCCCGGGTGGTGTAGGAGACCGACAGCTTGATGCCGGCATCGGCTTCCAGCAGGGCCTTGACCAGGCTGGATTTGCCGGCGCCGGAGGGGGCGGAGACGATGAACAGGTTGCCGGGCATATTGCCTACTCCGGATTGTGCACTTGAATAACCATCCTGACTTGTATTCGAAGGGGGCTCTCCCTCCAACTGCCTTTGCGAACAGGGCACCAACTCGGCTTGAGCATATCATTTTAGGCCGCAGGATGGTTTCGCTCTCAGTGCGCCTTTTTGAAGAGGTCGGGATCGTGATATTTTCTCAGCTGTCGACATGATTCAGCAGATTTGCCATCCCCTTGTTCCATTTTTCCATCACCACCATCAAGCACAAGCTCATTCTGTTGTTGCTGGGCGTTTCGGGGGTGGGTATGGGCTTCGTGCTGGCCTTCAGCGCATGGCAGCAACTGAGCAACATCCAGGCTGACGCCGCCGACAAGTTGCAGGCCATTGCTCGGGCGACCGGCGCCGCTGCCAATGCCGCCCTGGCCTTCCGCGATAAAGGGGCGGCGCGGGTGGTGTTGAACGACAACCTGAGCGAGCACGCGGAGATCGTGGCGGCGGCCATCTATGATCGTCAGGGGGCGCGTTTCGCCGTCTATGGTGCGGCGGAGCATCTGCCC
This sequence comes from Hydrogenophilaceae bacterium, assembly GCA_041650095.1. Lineage (GTDB taxonomy): Bacteria > Pseudomonadota > Gammaproteobacteria > Burkholderiales > Thiobacillaceae > Parasulfuritortus. The sequence continues at coordinate 4,160 of JBAZLW010000170.1, forward strand.
CGGGAATTGCAAGAGACCGGGGAAGTCGGACCGCTCATTCGCGCCTTCGACCCGGTGGCTTACCTGGTCAATGTCGTCCATGTCGACGGTGAATCTGTCGGACTCTTGTACCTGCGCGCGGACCTGAGCCAGGCGTGGCGGCACTTCTACACCCAGTTTGCCCTGTCTGCCGCCGGCGTCCTGCTGGCCTTCAGCCTGTCACTGCTGGTGGGCCTGCGCATGGTGCGCCGGATTGTCGCGCCGATCAACGAACTGGCGGCGGCCGCCCTCCAGGTCCGGCAACACCAAGACTATTCACTGCGGGTCCCCCGGCATACCGAGGATGAGGCGGGCGATCTGGTGGACAGCTTCAACGCCATGCTGGCCGAGATCGAGACCCGGGACCGGGAGCTGGCCGATTCCCACAACGAGCTGGAGCGGCTGGTGGCCCAGCGCACCGCCCAGATGGAAACAGCCATGAGAGAGGCGGAGGCGGCCAACGTGGCCAAGAGCCAGTTCCTGGCCAACATGAGCCACGAGATCCGCACTCCCCTGAACGGCATCCTGGGCATGGCCCAGCTGTTGCAGCAGGGCGGCTTGGACGAGAAGCAACGCCTGTTCGTGAACACCATACGCAACTCCTCGGAGGCCCTGCGCGCCCTCATCAGCGATGTGCTCGACCTGGCCAAGATCGAGGCGGGACGACTGGAACTGGAACATGTCGCTTTCGATCTGCGCGGCCTCCTGAACGATGCCCTGGACCTGGTAGCGCCCCAGGCCATGGCCAAGGGGGTAGAGGTATTCGGCGCGCCGGCCCCCGACCTGCCCGGCCAGGCCGTGGGCGATCCCGGCCATTTGCGCCAGGTGCTCAACAACCTGTTGTCCAATGCCGCCAAATTCACCACCCGGGGCGAGATCCAGTTGTCGGCACGGCCGATCTTCACCGGCGGCAAGTGCTTCACCCTGGAGGTGGAGGTGCGGGATACCGGCATCGGCATTCCCGCCAGTGCCCAGCCCCACATCTTCGACGTGTTTTACCAGGGCGACGGCAGCATCACTCGCCACTACGGCGGCAGCGGCCTGGGCCTGGCCATCGTCCAGCGTCTGTTGGCTGAAATGGGCGGCCGGATCGTGCTGGAAAGCACCGTTGGGGTGGGTTCCAGCTTCCGTTTCAGGCTGCCCCTGGAGACCGCCCGCGCCGGTCTGGACTGCGGCCTGGAACCGGTGGCCGGCGCCATGCCTGCGGCGGTGTGCGTGCGGATCGGCCATCCCGGCGTGCGCCAGGTCATCGAGACCCAGTTGCGCCACTGGGGTATCGCCATCCACCACCAGAGCGTGGCTGAACGACTGCCCCCGGGCCGGAACGGCCACATGCCCTGCCTGCTCGATTACGAGTCGCTCTGCCCGGGCCCGGACGCTGCCGACGACCTGGTCGACCTATTGGGCACGGCGGAAGGGGATGATCCCGCCGTCATCGTCCTGGTCCCCATCCACCGCCTGGCGGAACTGGATGCCGCCCCCCATACCGCCCACCTGAAATGGCTGCATCGTCCCGTGCGCCTGTGCCAGCTCAGGGATGCCCTGCTGGAACAGGGTATTGCCGATGCGCCGGCCCCGGACCTGGCCGTCCGGGATGGCGCCGGCGCCACCCTCCTGCTGGTGGAGGACAACCCCACCAACCAGCTGGTCATGACCGAGTTGCTGACCGGCCTGGGTCTGCGCGTGGTACATGCCGAAGACGGCAGGCATGCCCTGGAGCGGTTCATGGCCGAGCACCCCGACCTGGTCCTGATGGACCTGCACATGCCCGGCATGGACGGCTATCAGGCCACGGCTGGCATCCGCGACTGGGAGGAGGAAAAC
>JBAZLW010000171.1:0-5972 GCA_041650095.1 Hydrogenophilaceae bacterium
CGGTGATCTGCATCCTGCTGTTCATCGGCGCCATGGGCAAGTCGGCCCAGTTCCCGTTGCACGTCTGGCTGCCCGATTCCATGGAAGGCCCGACCCCGATCTCGGCCCTGATCCATGCCGCGACCATGGTCACCGCCGGTATCTTCATGGTGGCCCGGATGTCGCCGCTGTTCGAACTGTCCGACACCGCGCTTTCCTTCGTCATGGTGATCGGCGCCATCACGGCCCTGTTCATGGGCTTCCTGGGCATGATCCAGAACGACATCAAGCGGGTGATCGCCTACTCGACCCTGTCCCAGCTCGGCTACATGACCGTGGCCCTGGGCGCCTCGGCCTACTCGGTGGCGATCTTCCACCTGATGACCCACGCCTTCTTCAAGGCCCTGCTGTTCCTGGCCGCCGGCTCGGTCATCATCGGCATGCACCACGACCAGGACATCCGCAACATGGGCGGCCTGCGCAAGTACATGCCGATCACCTGGATCACCCTGCTGATCGGTTCCCTGGCCCTGATCGGCACCCCGGGCCTGTCCGGCTTCTATTCCAAAGACTCCATCATCGAGGCGGTGCACGCATCGAACCTGTGGGGTTCCGGTTTCGCCGCCTTCGCGGTGACCGCCGGCGTGTTCGTCACCGCCTTCTACTCCTTCCGGATGTACTTCATGGTCTTCCACGGCAAGGAGCGCTTCCATCAGGCCCATGCCGGCCACGACCAGGAGGGCGGCAAGGATGACGACGCGCACGGCCACCATCACGGTGGTCACAGCACGCCGCACGAGTCGCCGTGGGTGGTCTGGCTGCCCTTGGTGCTGCTCGCCATCCCGTCCATCTACACCGGCTGGATCTACATCGAACCGATGCTCTATGGCGACTTCTTCGGTTCTGCCATCTTCATCGACCATGAGGCCCATCCGGCCATGGAAGAACTCAAGGCCGGCTTCCACGGCGCCGGCCCCATGGCCCTGCATGCCCTCACGACCCTGCCGTTCTGGCTCGCCGCGGCTGGCGTGGCTTCAGCCTACTTCCTGTACATGGTGCGGCGCGACCTGCCGCAGAAGATTCGCGAGAAGGCCGGCATCCTGTACACCATCCTGGACGAGAAGTACGGCTTCGATCGTTTCAACGACTGGTTCTTTGCTGGCGGCGCCCGCCTGATTGGCGGCAAGCTCTGGCGCTGGGGCGACGTAGCGGCCATCGACGGCATGCTGGTCAACGGCTCGGCCCGTCTGATCGGCCGCATTGCCGCCGTGGTGCGCCATCTCCAGTCGGGCTACATCTACCACTATGCCTTCGCCATGATCATCGGCGTGGCGCTGCTGGCGACCTGGTTCGTCCAGCTTTAAGCGAAAAACGGGATACACGATGATTGAAGGGATTGGATATTTAAGTCTGACCATATGGGTGCCCATCGTGGCGGGCCTGCTCATTTTGGTGACCGGCGACGACCGCAACGCCAGCGGCCAGCGCACCCTGGCCCTGCTCGGTTCGGTACTGGGCCTGCTGGTGTCGTTGCCGCTCTGGTCCGGCTTCGACAGCGCCAGCGCCGAGATCCAGTTCAACGAGATCGCCGAGTGGATACCGGCCTTCAACATCTGGTACCACCTGGGCGTCGACGGCATCTCGATGCCGTTCATCCTGCTCAACAGCTTCACCACCGTGCTGGTGGTCCTGGCCGGCTGGCAGGTGATCAAGACCCGGATCGGCCAGTACATGGCCGCTTTCCTGATCCAGTCCGGTCTCATCAACGGCGTCTTCGCCGCCCTCGACGGTGTGCTGTTCTACGTCTTCTTCGAGGCCATGCTGATCCCGCTCTACCTGATCATCGGCATGTGGGGCGGCCCGAACCGGGTCTACGCGGCGATCAAGTTCTTCCTCTACACCCTGCTCGGCTCGCTGATGATGCTGGTGGCGATGATCTACCTGTTCTTCGTCAGCGGCGGCAGCTTCGAAATCCTGGAATGGCACCGGGTCGGCCTCACCATGACGGCGCAGTTGCTGCTGTTCGTGGCCTTCTTCTTCGCCTTTGCGGTCAAGGTGCCGATGTGGCCGGTGCATACCTGGTTGCCGGATGCCCACGTCGAGGCGCCCACCGGCGGTTCCGTGGTGCTGGCGGCGATCACCCTGAAGGTCGGCGCCTACGGCTTCCTGAGGTTCACCCTGCCGATCGTGCCGGATGCTGCCCATGAGCTGACCTGGCTGATCGTCGCGTTGTCCCTGGTCGCCGTGGTCTACATCGGCCTGGTCGCCCTGGTGCAGTCGGACATGAAGAAGCTGATCGCCTATTCCTCGATCGCCCACATGGGCTTCGTCACCCTCGGCTTCATGCTGTTCAACCCGCTCGGCATCGAGGGCGGCCTGGTCCAGATGATCTCGCACGGTTTCGTCTCCGCCGCGCTGTTCCTGTGCATCGGCGTCATGTACGACCGCATGCATTCGCGCCAGATCGCCGACTACGGCGGCGTCGCCAACACCATGCCCAAGTTCGCCGCCCTGTTCATGCTGTTCGCCATGGCCAACTCGGGCCTGCCCGGCACCTCCGGCTTCGTCGGCGAGTTCATGGTCATTCTGGGCGCCGTGCAGGTGAACTTCTGGTGGGCCGCCGCCGCCGCGCTGACCCTGATCTTCGGCGCCGCCTACACCCTGTGGATGTACAAGCGGGTGATCTTCGGCAAGGTGGCCAACGAGCACGTGGCCGACCTGAAGGACATCGACGGCCGGGAATTCCTGGTCCTGTCGCTGCTGGCAATTGCCGTGCTGGCCATGGGTCTGTACCCGCTGCCGGTCACCGACGTGATGCACGCCTCCGTCAACAACCTGCTTGAGCACGTCGCTCACAGCAAACTCGTGTACTGAGCGCCATGGCCATGACTCCTCCCCTGTCCGACTTCATCATTGCCCTGCCGGAAATCAGCCTGCTGGTCGTCGCCTCGCTGGTCCTGCTGATCGAGGCCTACAGCCAGTCGAAGGTGGCCGCCTACCTGACGACGATATTTGGCCTGCTGTTGACCAGCGTACTCATTGCCTTCGCCGGCTCGGCCGATATCCAGTTCGCCTTCGGCGGCCTCTACATCAACGACGCCATGGGCATCACGCTCAAGTTGCTGACCTGTTTTGCCGCCATCATGGCGGTGATCTATTCGCGCCAGTACCTGGCCGACCGGGGCATGCTCGGCGGCGATTACCTGTCGCTCCTGCTGTTCGCCGTGCTGGGCATGATGGTGATGATCTCGGCGGCCCACTTCCTGTCCCTCTACCTCGGCCTGGAACTGCTCTCGCTGTCGCTCTACGCCATGGTGGCCATGCGCCGCGACGACGTCCGCGCCTCCGAGGCGGCGATGAAGTACTTCGTCCTCGGCGCCCTGGCCTCGGGCCTACTGCTGTACGGCATGTCGCTCCTGTATGGTCTGTCCGGTTCACTGGAACTGGGCCGCGTCGCCGAGACGATCAATTACGGCGTCAAGAGCGAGATGGTCCTGGTGTTCGCCCTGGTCTTCGTGGTCGCCGGGCTCGGCTTCAAGCTCGGCGCCGCACCGTTCCACATGTGGATACCCGACGTCTACCAGGGCGCGCCCACGGCGGTGACCCTGTTCGTCGGTTCGGCGCCCAAGCTGGCCGCGTTCGCCTTCGCCATGCGCCTGCTGGTGGATGGCCTGCAACCGGCCCACGGCGACTGGCAGCAGATGCTTGCGGTGATGGCGGTCGCCTCGCTGGCGATCGGCAACCTGGCCGCCATCATGCAGACCAACATCAAGCGCATGCTGGCCTATTCGACCATCTCGCACATGGGCTTCCTGCTCCTCGGCATCATGAGCGGCAGCCTGGCCGGCTATTCCGCCGCCATGTTCTACGCCGTGACCTACGTACTGATGAGCCTGGGTGGCTTCGGCATGGTGACCTATATGTCGCGCGCCGGGGTCGAGGCCGAGGAACTGGACGACTACAAGGGCCTCAATGCCAAGCACCCCTGGTTGGCCGCCGTGATGGGCATGATCATGCTGTCGATGGCCGGCCTGCCGCCCTTCGTCGGCTTCTATGCCAAGCTGACCGTCCTGCAGTCTCTGATCGGCGCCGGCTGGCTCTGGCTGGCCCTGGTGGCGGTGTTCTTCTCGCTGATCGGCGCCTACTACTACCTGCGCATCGTCAAGCTGATGTACTTCGATGCCCCGGCCAGCAGCGAAACCATCCCGGTCAGCCATGCCGGCGACGCCCGCATGCTGCTGTCCGCCAACGGCATGGCCATCCTGCTGCTGGGCATCCTGCCCCAGCCACTGATGACGCTGTGCGCCTATTCGATCCAGATGTCGCTCCGCTGATTCGAGGTCCCGCCGTCATGCGCGCCTACCTGATTTTTGCCATCCTGTGTCCGGCATTGCTGAGCGCCTGCGCGTCCACCCGCGAATTCCAGTCCAGCGGCACAAACGAGTTCCAGCCCGGGCCGCTGAAGGTGGCTCCCGAGTTGTACGGCCGACATCCCTTGCCCGCAGAGCCGGCACCGGTGCCGGAAACTCCGCCCGTCGCAGCCCCGGTCGCCGCAGCCGCTCCGGCTGCCGTCGCGCCAGCCCCCGCGCCCGCATCCTTGCTGACTTCCAAGGACCTGACCGCGCATCTGCGTTCCGAACGCAGCTTTTACTTCGAGCTCGACAATTCAGACCTCAAGGCCGACTACGATCCGGTCCTGAAGGCCCATGCCAGCTATCTGGCGGAACATCCCGAGGCCCGTGTGCGCATCGAGGGCCATGCCGACGAGCGCGGCAGCCAGGCATACAACCGGCGCCTGGGTCTCAAGCGGGCGGAAACCGTCCGCGCCGAGTTGATCGAGCGCGGCGCCCCGGACGCTCAGGTCGATGTGAAGTCCTACGGCAAGACCAAGCCCAAGCTGAAAGGCCACGACGAAGAGTCCTGGGCCGAAAACCGCCGCGCCGACGTCACCTACGAGGCGGAATAGCCGGCGCCTGCCCGCGTATTCAGTCGATTCGCGGCCGTCCGTCTGCTAGACGGTCTTCTTTTTCCTGGTCTTCTTGGCTGGTGCGGCCTCCATGCCGCTGCCCAGACTGGGCCGGGTGTGGGCCTGCATGATGCCCGACTCCCCCTTGGCATAGACCTCTTCCATGATCTCGATGAAGCGCCGGGCCTGCGGCGAAAGGAAGCGGCCCTTGCGCAGCACCAGGCCGTAGCCCCGCTGGGGAAAGTATTTGGTCAACGGTATCCGCATCAGGTTCTCGTTCCCGGTCAGGCAGATGTCGGTGACGATGGACACCCCCATACCCAGTTCGACATATTTCTTGATCACCTCCCAGCCGCCTGCCTCCAGGGTGACCGTGAAGGTCAGGTTGTGCTGCTGGAACACGTACTTGACGATGCGCCAGGTCGACAGATGGCTGGGCGGCAGGATCAGGCCATAGTGGCTGACGTCCTCCAGGGTGATCTCCTGGCCTGAGCGCGCCTTGTCGGCGAGCGGGTGGTCGAGCGGGGTGATCAGCATCGGGTCGAAGGTGACCACCGGGCGGTATTCGATGTCCTCCGGCACGTCGAGCATGGAGCCGACGGCGAAGTCGATCTCGTCGGCCTTGAGCATCTTCAGGCCGTCCCGTCCGGTGACGTTGTGCATCCGCAGCTGCACCTTGGGATAGGCCTCGACGAAGCGCCGTACCGGTTCGGGCAGGATGTACAGGATGGTCGACTCGCCGGCACCGATATTCAGCTCGCCCGATTCCAGCTTGCCGAAATGAGCGGTGAAGTTCTCCTGCAGCTTGTCGATGCCGTCCACCAGCGGCTCCGCCAGGTGGTAAAGGACATCGCCCTCGGGGGTCAGCTTGATGTGCGGGCCGCGCCGTTCGAACAGCACAACATCCAGTTCCCGTTCCAGGGCCTGAATCTGCAGGGACACCGAAGGCTGCGACAGGAACAGTTTTTCTGCCGCCCGGGAGATGCTGCCGCAGCGCACCACCTGATGGAATGCGCGCAGCTGCTTG
>JBAZLW010000172.1:0-5969 GCA_041650095.1 Hydrogenophilaceae bacterium
AATCGCGGTGCCTACCCGCACGATGGTGGCGCCTGCCATTATCGCGGCTTCGAGGTCGCCCGACATGCCCATCGAAAGGGTATCGAGGCCGAGCCCTTCGGCCTGCCCGAATAATTGAGCCAAGCGGGCGAACTGGGCGCGCTGTTCGGCTGGGTCCGGGGTTTCCCTCGGGATGGCCATGAAGCCGCGCAGGTTCAGCCGGGGCAGGCCGGCCACCGCTTGCGCCAGTGTGATGGCGGCTTCCGGTGCGACGCCGTGCTTGCTGGCCTCGCCGCTGACGTTGACCTGGATGCAGACGTTGAGCGGCGGCAGGCCGTCCGGGCGTGCCTCGGACAGGCGCTCGGCGATCCTCAGCCGGTCAACGCCATGCACCCAGGCGAAATGCTCGGCGATCAGACGGGTCTTGTTGCTCTGGATCGGGCCGATGAAATGCCACTCCAGTGCCAGGTCGGCCAAGGCCGCCTGCTTGGCCAGGGCTTCCTGCAGATAGCTCTCGCCGAAGGCGGTCTGGCCGGCCTGATGGGCCTCCAGTACAGCCTCGGCCGAAAAAGTCTTGCTGACTGCCAGCAGTGTCACCGAGGCGGGTGCGCGACCGGCCATCTCGCAGGCCTTGGCGATGCGCTCCCGACAGGCTTGCAACCCCGCCGCGATTGCGCCCATAATGAATCCAGGCTCCTTCTAGTCTCATTCCATAACTACGCGAATTATAAGATGGAAATCTCAGACCTCCTGACCTTCGCGGTAAAGAACAAGGCCTCCGACCTGCACCTGTCCGCGGGTCTGCCGCCAATGATCCGGGTGCATGGCGACATCCGCCGCATCAACGTGCCGCCGATGGACAACACCCAGGTCCGGGCGATGATCTACGACGTCATGAGCGATGCCCAGCGCAAGTCGTACGAGGAGTTCCTGGAAACCGACTTCTCCTTCGCCCTGCCCGGCGTCGCCCGCTTCCGGGTCAACGCCTACAACCAGGAGCGGGGCGCGTCGGCCGCCTTCCGGACGGTGCCGAGCAAGGTGCTGACCCTGGAGGAACTGGAGGCGCCACGCAGCTTCAAGGAGATTGCCGACCAGCCGCGCGGCATCGTCCTGGTGACCGGGCCGACCGGTTCCGGCAAGTCGACCACGCTGGCGGCGATGCTCGACTTCGTCAACGACAACCTGCACGGCCACATCCTCACCATCGAGGATCCGATCGAGTTCGTCCACCAGAGCAAGAAGTGCCTGATCAACCAGCGCGAGCTGGGGCCGCATACCCAGAGTTTCGAGAACGCCCTGCGCTCCGCCCTGCGGGAGGACCCGGACGTGATCCTGGTCGGTGAAATGCGCGACCTGGAGACCATTCGGCTGGCCCTGACTGCTGCCGAAACCGGCCATTTGGTGTTCGCCACCCTGCACACCAGTTCCGCCGCCAAGACCATCGACCGTATCATCGACGTGTTTCCTGCCGCCGAGAAGGAAATGGTCCGGTCGATGTTGTCCGAATCGATCCGTGCGGTGATCGCCCAGGCCCTGTTGAAGCGCAAGGACGGCAGCGGCCGGATCGCGGCGCACGAGATCATGACCGGCACCCCGGCCATCCGCAACCTGATCCGGGAAAACAAGATCGCCCAGATGTACTCCTCCATCCAGACCGGCCAGGCGCTCGGTATGCAGACCCTCGACCAGTGCCTGACCAACCTGGTCAAGCGCAATCTGGTGGACGCAGTCGAGGCCCGCGCGGTCGCCGTCAACAAGGACCTGTTCCGATGAGTGCCGACAATCCCGTCCCTGTCTGGCTGCGCACCATGGTGGAGCGCAAGGCTTCCGACCTGTTCCTGACCGCCGGATTTCCCCCCGCCCTGAAGGTCGACGGCAAGGTAGTGCCGTTGGCGGAGGACAAGCTATCGGCGACCGATACCCAGGCGCTGGCCAAATCGGTGATGACCGAGAAGCAGTGGAACGGCTTCCTGAACACCAAGGAGGCCAACTTCGCCATCTCCGACGAGGCGATCGGCCGCTTCCGGGTCAGCGCTTTCATGCAGCAGAGCCATGTCGGCATCGTGTTCCGGACCATCAACACCACGATTCCCGAGATCGCCGAACTGCATCTGCCGCCCATCCTGAAGGATATCGCGATGATGCCGCGCGGCCTGGTGCTCCTGGTGGGCGCCACCGGCAGCGGCAAGTCGACCTCGCTGGCGGCCATGATCGGCTACCGCAATCAGCGCCGGGCCGAGCATATCATGACCGTCGAGGACCCGATCGAATTCGTCCATCAGCACGGCCAGAGCATCATTACCCAGCGCGAGGTCGGCTCCGATACCGAGGACTGGCACACCGCGCTGAAGAACGCACTGCGCCAGGCGCCCGACCTGATCCTGATCGGCGAGATCCGCGAGCGCTCGATCATGGAGTTCGCGCTGTCCTATGCCGAGACCGGCCATCTGTGCCTGTCCACCCTGCACGCCAACAACGCCAACCAGGCCCTGGAGCGGATACTCAGCATGTTCCCACTGGAACGGCGGGATCAACTGCTGCTCGACCTGTCGATGAACCTGCGCGCCATCGTATCCCAGCGCCTGATTCCCCGCCTGGATGGCCAGGGCCGCATCCCGGCCGTCGAGGTGCTGCTCGGCTCGCCGCTGATCTCCGACATGATCCAGAACAACCGCCTGGACGAGATCAAGGAACTCATGGGCCGTTCGCGCGACCTCGGCATGATGACCTTCGACCAGTCGCTCTACGATCTATACGCGGCCGGCGTCATCAGCCTCGAGGAGGCCCTGCGCAACGCCGACTCTTTCAACGACCTGCGCCTGAAAATCAAGCTGCACGGCAGCGAGGAAGACCTCCACTCGCTCAAGACGCCCGGCCAACTCGGCATGGTCTGAGCCTCAGATAGTCTTGTCCAGCCAGCCGCGCACCCGCTCCTGCAGCGCGGTATCCTTGCCCTCGAAGAAGTGATCGGCACCAGGCACCACAACCTGCACTGAGCCCTTCTGCTTCAGCCCGGCCGCGCGCTTGCCGGCGTTGTCGACCACCTGGGCGAGGTCGTTCTGGCCGTACAGATCGAGTATGGGCATCTTCAGCCGGGCCAGGTCCGGTGCCGCCGGCACACCGACGGCGACCCAGGCGGCGACCGGGCTGTCGGGCGTCCGGCTCAGGTAGTGGTAGGACATCCGGGTGCCCAGGCTGTGGGCGACGATGGCAACCTTCGAATAGCCTTTGCCCTTGAGGAAGGCGACCGCCAGCTTGAGCCGCTCGGCCGCCTCGTCGAAGCTGGGCAGGTAGGCTTCGGTCTTGGCATCCGCCGCGAGTACCGGCATCTGGATCGACAGGGTGGCATAACCCGCGTCCGGCAATTGCTGACGCAGTGCGCCGATCAGGCCCCAGTCGGGATGCACGCCGATGCCGTGGACCACCACCAGGCCGGCCTTGGCCTGGTCGACCGGCGTGTACAGGCCGAGAAATTTGTGGCCATTGGCCTGGGCCAGCCAGACCGGGTCGCCGACCAGGACCGAGGGCAGCACCTCGTCGGCCCATTTCTGTTCGCGGCCATAGTCTGCGGCCAGGGCGGTGAGGCTGGCCAGCAGGGTGGCCAGGGCAATCAGGTAGCGCATCGTCATTCTCCTCTCGGGTGTCAGGTTATCAGTCCGTACAACATGCGCAGGCCGAGCAGATAGAGCAGGCCGGCGAAGATCCGTTTCAGCCGTACCACCGGCAGGCTGTGGGTGAGGCGGGCGCCCCAGGGGGCCGTGACCATGCTCATCATGGCCACGGCGGCCAGGGCGGGCAGGTAGACGAAGCCCAGGCTCCATTCCGGCAGGCCGGCCGCCACCTGGCCGGACAGGGCATAGCCGAGCGCACCTGAGACGGCGATGGGGAAGCCGATCGCCGCCGAGGTGCCGATCGCCTCCTGGAAGCGCACATTGCACCAGTTCAGGAACGGCACCGACAAGGTCCCGCCGCCGATGCCGACCCAGCTCGACACCAGGCCGATGACCGAGCCGACCAGGGTCATGCCCGGCCAGCCGGGCAGTTCGCGGTGCGGGTTGGCCTTGAAGCCGAGCAGCATCTGGGTCGCGGCGTAGAACAGGAAGGCGACGAAGAACCAGCGCAGACCGCGGTCCGGCAGCCAGGCGGCGGCGATGGCGCCGGCCAGGGTGCCGAGCACGATGCCCGGCGCGATCCGGCGCACCGCCGGCCAGCGCACCGCACCGTGGCGGTGATGGGCGCGCAGGCTGGCGATCGAGGTCAGCACGATCACCGCCAGCGAGGTGCCCAGGGCCATATGGATGTTGTACTCGGCCGGGAAGCCCTGATGGGCATAGATCCAGGACAGCACCGGCACCAGCACCAGGCCGCCGCCGACGCCGAGCAGGCCGGCGATGAGGCCGGAGGTCAGGCCGAGGGCCAGGTAGGTGAGCAGGAAGCTCACAGCTTGCCGACGATGAAGCGCCACTCATCCGGGTCGACCGGGGTGATCGACAGCCGGTTGCCCTTGGCCAGCACGCGCATGTTGGCCAGTTCCGGATAGGCGCGGATCTCCGACAGCGGCATCAGGCGGGTCTTCCGCACCAACTTGACGTCGACATGGAACCAGCGCGGGGTTTCTTCAGTGGCCTTGGGGTCGAAGTATTTGCCGTCCGGGTCGAACTGGGTGGCGTCCGGGTAGGCCGTCGTGGCGACCTCGGCCAGGCCGGCGATGCCCGGCTCGGCGCAGGTCGAGTGGTAGAACAGGACCCCGTCGCCCACCCGCATCTGGTCGCGCATGAAATTGCGCGCCTGGTAGTTGCGCACGCCATACCACGGCACGAAGCCGTCGCGCGCGAGGTCGTCGATGCTGTAATCCGAGGGTTCGCTTTTCATCAGCCAGTACCGCATCCGTGTCTCTCCATCCTATAATCCGACAAAATCTATCGGATATTGTGCCATGACCGATTTCGATCTGGACACCATTGTCGGGGCTGTCCGGCAAAACTGCCATATCTCGGATGCCCAGCACGCGGGTGACCTGACCATGTGCACCTTCCTGCTCAAGATGCGCGAACTGTACCGCTGGGAGAACGGCATCCCGCTCACCCGGGAGATGCCGCGCAGCGAGGTGGGCGACTGGATGAACGAGCGCGGCCTGCTCTGGGACGACCTGGAAGACGCGCCGTATGTGCCGGTGCCCTTGTCGGCCGGGGCGGCCGATCCCTTCGAGTCCAGCCGTATCAACGGCGAATTGCTGGCCCGGGGTTATGTCTACAGCGGCGGTTATGGCCGCCGCTGCAAGCCGCATTTCTTCCTGGCCGAGCTGGCACGGCGGGAACGGCGGGACGGCTTCGACATCTACGTCTCCGGCCGGGAGCTGGCGCGCGACCTGGAGGCCCCGCCCGGCATGTACCTGGACCGGACCCTGTTCGTCCGCACCGAGGCACTGCGCCGCTGGCTGTGGGAGAAATACGAGGAATGGCACTGGAATCGGAAAAACGAGGCGATGGGCCGGGCGGTCGCCGCGTATCCGTTCGCCGAGGCGCCCGAGGCGGCCCTGGACGCCATGACCGCGACCGAACTGGAGTCGGTCATCCTGCATGAACTGGGCGAGGCGCGCGCGGGCGAGGCGCTCGGCACTGGTTGGGATGACCTCCTGGCCGCGACCATGCACAGCCGCGCCGAGATCATGGTCCGGGCCGTGCGCGACCTCTACGCCGACTGCCTGTCGTCGCTGCCGGGCCTGATCGAGCGCGACGATCCAGCCGCGATCCATTTCTTCTTCGCCAATTTCGTCGGCATGCGGCGGGCGCTTGCGCCGGAACTGGCCGAGGCCTATGGCATCTGGCTGCAGGCGCCGACACCGGCGGTCCTCGAGGACGCCGCCGCCTCCGGCCTGGCGCGCTGGCAGGCCATGTCGACGGATCTGCTGGCCATGCACGCCAGCCTGGGCGATGCGGTGACGGCCGAGATCGAGGCCCGTCTCGACCCGGTCCGGAAATGCTAGGAGC
>JBAZLW010000173.1:0-5950 GCA_041650095.1 Hydrogenophilaceae bacterium
ACCGACGTCGAATCCTTCGCCGTGCTCGAACCGTTCGCCGATGGCTTCCGCAACTACCAGAAGGGCAAGTACCCGGTCTCGGCCGAGGAACTGCTGCTCGACAAGGCGCAGTTGCTGACCCTGACCGCGCCCGAGATGACCGTGCTGATCGGCGGCCTGCGCGTGCTGGGCGCCAATGTCGGCCAGTCGAAGCACGGCGTCTTCACCCAGCGGCCGGGCGCGCTCACGAACGACTTCTTCGTCAACCTGCTCGACATGGCCACGGTGTGGCAGCCGGTTTCCGGGGACGCGGAAGTGTTCGAGGGACGCGAGCGCAAGACCGGCGCGGTCAAGTGGACCGGTACCCGGGTCGACCTGGTCTTCGGCGCGAACGCGCAACTGCGCGCCCTGGCCGAGGAATATGGCTGCGCCGACGCGGGCGAGAAGTTCGTCCACGACTTCGTCGCGGCCTGGAACAAGGTGATGAACCTGGATCGCTTCGACCTGGCGTGAGCCCCGGGCCTCAGACGAACCGGGCGACGAAGGCCCCGACGCTGTCCGGCGGCAAGGCCAGCCAGGCCCGGTGGCCGTTGCCGGGCACGACGCTGACCGGGCCGCCCCCGGCGCCCTGGATGTCGTCGATGGTGTATTCGCGGATGCCGGCCGGCTGGATCACCTCGACGCGGTCGCCGAGACTCAGCTTGTTCTTGGCCACGAACTCGACCCGGCCGCGCGCCGGGTCATAGCCGACCAGATCGCCGACGTACAGGCTGCGGCCGGATTCCGAGTGGCCGCTGAGGTAGTTCTGGTAGTCCTGGGGGGTATGGCGCTGGTAGAAGCCGTCGGTGTAGCCGCGGTTGGCCAGGCCGGCCAACTGGCCGAGCAGTTTCGGATCGAGCGGCCGCCCGGCGGCGGCGTCGTCGATGGCGGCGCGGTAGGACTGGCAGGCGCGGGCGACATAGTAGGGCGACTTGGTGCGGCCCTCGATCTTGAGCGAATCGACGCCGATCTCGATCAGGCGCTGGACGTGCTCGATGGCGCGCAGGTCCTTGGAGTTGAGTATGTAGGTGCCGTGCTCGTCTTCTTCCATGGGCATGTAGCTGCCCTGGCGGCGCTCGTTCTCCTCCAGCAGCCAGACGTCGCCGGCGGCGTCCTCCTTGGCCGGGTTGAGCTTGTAGTCCCAGCGGCAGGAGTTGGTGCAGGTGCCCTGGTTGGGGTCGCGGTGGTTGAAGTAGCCCGACAGCAGGCAGCGGCCGGAGTAGGCCACGCAGAGGGCGCCGTGGATGAACACCTCCAGCTCGGTGCCCGGGCAGTCCTGGCGGATGGCGGCGATGTCGTCCAGCGACAGCTCGCGCGACAGAATGACCCGCGCTATGCCGGCCTGCTGCCAGAAGCGCACGGCGGCTGAGTTCACCGTGTTGGCCTGCACGGAAAGATGGATCGCCATGGCGGGCCAGTTCTCCCGGATCAGCAGGATCAGGCCGGGATCGGACATGATCAGGGCGTCTGGCTTCAGGGCGATCACCGGCGCCATGTCCTTCAGGTAGGTCTTCAGCTTGGCGGTGTGCGGGTAGATGTTGGAGACCAGGTAGAACGGATGGCCGAGGCCGTGGGCGCGGCGGATGCCCTCGGCGAGGACGTCGAGGTCGCCGAAGTCGTTGTTGCGCACGCGCAATGAATAGCGCGGCTGGCCGGCGTAGATCGCCGTGGCGCCGTAGGCGAAGGCGGTGTCGAGCATGGTCAGGGAGCCGGCCGGGGCGAGCAGTTCGGGGGTCTTCATCATGTTTGGGTCGGTTCGGTGGCGCGGCGGCTAGCCGCGCAAGGCCTCGAGTTCCCTGATAGTGGCGTGCAGGCGGGCGGACAGGGTGAGCGCCATGTATTTCGCCAGGGCGAGGGCGAGGCCGGGATGGCTGGCGGCGAGGGCGTCGAAGCTTTCGTGACTGAGGGCATAGACCTCGGTATCGGTCATCGCCACCGCGTCCGCGCTGTGGCCGCTGCCCTCGATGAAACTCATGCCGCCGACGATCTCGCCCGGCCCGCTGGTGGCCATGTGGTAGTTGTCCTTCTTGCGGATCGGCAGGGTGATCTTGACCAGCCCGCTGCGGATCAGGAACAGTTCCTTGCCGGTGTGGCCGACCTTGAATACCCGTTTTCCGGCCTTGACGGTGCGCAGCTCCATGGCCGCCTCCAGGGCGGCCAGGGCCTCTTCGCCGCAGTCCTGCAAGGCCGGCATGGCGCGCAGGTCAACCGCGACCGGGCAGGTCGCCCCGATCGGACAGTTCTCCGCCTCCCGCATGGCGACCCACTCCAGGGCGTCGTCGAGCTGGCGGAAGGTGAGCGCCTTTTCGGTCGGCCGGACGATGCCGGTCTCCTTCAGGAAGCGCTTCATCTTGAGGCCGCTCGGCAAGCCCTTGGGGATGTCGCAGAACACCAGGTAGGCGTCGTGCTGTTCCAAGTGGTCCTTGATCTGCTCGAGCACGTGGGTGGCCGTGACGTCGAGCGATTGCACCCGCCGCATGCTCAGGATGACGTACTTGCGCGTGCCGGCCTCCGCTTCCAGGGCGGTGTGGAGCTGGCTGGCGGTGCCGAAGAACAGGCTGCCCTGCAATTCGAACACCACGGTCTCGTCGCCTTCGTGCTCCGGCCGTTCGAGATCCTGCGGCGTGTGGGCGCGCTTGGTGAATATCTCGTGGCCCTCGATCCGGGTACGCACCACCGAGCTGCGGGTCTGTTCGCGGATGAACAGCAGCATGGCCAGGGCCACGCCGGCGCCCGAGGCGGCGATCAGGTCGTAGAACACGGCGACCAAGATCACCGTCAGGATGACCACGAAGTCCAGGCGGGTCGAAGGGGTGAAGAAAAAGGCCAGGCTGTGCCGGTCGATCATGCGGAAGCCGACCACGATCATGATCGCCGCCAGGGCGGCCACCGGGATCCAGGCGACCAAGGGCGCCAGGAGCAGGAGGGTGGCCAGGGAAAAGACGCCGGCCATCAGGCCGGACATCCGGGTGGCGCCGCCGCTGGAGATGTTGATCGCCGAGGGGCCCATGGTGCCGGCTCCGGGGATGCCGCCGACCAGCGCGGAGGCGATGTTGCCGAGACCCTGGCCGAGCAGTTCGCGGTTGGAGTCGTGTTCAGAGTTGGTCATGGTGTCGATCACCAGGCAGGTCTTCAGGGTGTCGATGGACAGCAGCACCGCGAGCGTCAGGGCCGGCACGATGACGTTGATCACGGTGGTCATGCCGAGTCCGCGCAAGGCCTGCCAGTGCTGGCCGAAGCCGTCGGTCAGGCTGCCTTCGCCGCTGACCAGGGTGCCGACCAGGAGGGGATTGTGATTGGTGCTCATCAGCGCCGGGTCGAGCTGGGCCAGGCCCAGGTAGCCGGCCACGCCGGCCAGCAGGGCGACGATGGCGGCCGGGACCAGGCTGAAGATGCGCGGGGTGAACAGCATGGTCGCCAGTACCACGGAGCCGACCAGGATGCTCTGCCAGGCCCAGTCGGCCGGGTTGGAGACTGCATCGATCAGGTGGCTGTCGCCGGGCGCCCCGAGGAACTTGGGTATCTGGCTGATGATGATGATGATGCCGACCCCGCTGAGGTAGCCGCTCACCACCGGGAAGGGGATGTACTTGATCAGGCGGCCGATGCCGGCCAGGCCGAGGCCGATCTGGATGCCGCCCGCGAGCAGGCCGATCAGCGCCAGGAGCAGGATCACCGTGGCCGCCGGCACACCCTGCTGGGCGAAGCCGAGCGCCAGGGCCGAGAGCACCGCGGCGGCCGGCGCGCAGGGCGCCGTGACCAGCCGGGAGCGGCTGCCGAAGGTGGCTGCGACCAGGCCCAGGGCGGTGGCGCCGATGATGCCGGCCAGGGCGCCCTGGGCCGACAGGGAGCCGCCCAGGGGCGCGTAGATGGCGACGCCGAAGGCGATGGCCGAGGGCAACGCCACCAGCATGGCGGCCAGGCCGCCCCAGGTATCGCCGCCCAGGTGGTCGAGCGGGAAGTATTGCTTCAAGGATGTGGCTGACATGGGTCACCCCGGTGGACGCAACGAGTATCTGCGTCCGGGGCGGGCCGGTCAAACGCCGGGGCGTTAGTCGCCGAAGTTGGTGCCGACGCGGCGGGCGCTTTCCACCCAGGAATGGTCGACCGGGACGGTCTTGACCTGTCCGGCCACGTCCTCGAGCACCACCGGGACGGTATTTTCGCCGCGCGCGGCGACCATGACGCCGAAATGGCCGTCGTGGATCAACTGGGCGGCGGCGGTGCCCAGACGGGTGGCCAGGATGCGGTCGGCCGCCGACGGCGTGCCGCCGCGCTGCAGGTGGCCCAGGATGGTGACCCGCGCCTCCAGGCCGGTGAGGGCCTCCAGTTGCTGGGCGACCCGGATGGTGCGGTCGGCGTAGACGATCTCCTTCGCCTCGGTGAGCTTGGGCTTCTTGCCCTTGGTCGCCGCCGGGGCGGCCTGGAGCGCCTGGTACTCCTCGACGCTGATGGCGCCTTCCGCCACGGCGACGATGGAGAATGGCTTGCCGCTGCGTTTGCGCTTGTGGATGGCGTCGGCCACGCTCTTGATGTCGTAGGGGATCTCCGGGATCAGGATCACGTCGGCGCCGCCGGCGATGCCGGCGCCCAGGGCCAGCCAGCCGGCGCGGTGGCCCATGATCTCGACCACGATGATGCGGTGGTGGCTGTGCGCCGTGCTGTGCAGGCGGTCGATGGCATCGGTGGCGATGCCGAGCGCGGTGTCGAAGCCGAAGGTGGTGTCGGTCATCGCCACGTCGTTGTCGATGGTCTTGGGCAGGGTGACCACATTGAGGCCGGCCTGCTTCAGGCGCAGGGCGTTCTTCTGGGTGCCGCCGCCACCCAGGCAGACCAGGCAGTCGAGGTGGTTGGCCTTGTAGTTGTCGACGATGACCTCGGTCATGTCGCACAGCTTGCCGTCGACCAGCATCTTGTGCGGTTTCTCCCGGCTGGTGCCCAGGATGGTGCCGCCGAGGGTGAGGATGCCGGACAGCTGGCCGCCTTCCAGCGGCGTGGTGCGGTTTTCCATCAGGCCGCGGAAACCATCGCGGAAGCCGACGATGTGCATCTTGAGATCGAGCGCGGCCTTGCCGACGCCCCGGATCGCGGCGTTGAGGCCGGGGCTGTCGCCGCCGGAGGTGAGAATGCCGATGTGCTTGGTCATGGGGTCTGGAAAACGAGCGGGACGGGGCGTTATTGTCATTCCCGCGCAGGCGGGAATCCAGCTTAATTTTGACTGAATCCCAGGCTGTGCGGGACGTCGATGGGCTTACATCATCTCGACGACCCAGCGGGTCACCGTCGCGGTGGCCACCGCACACTTGTGTCCGCGCGCATCGTTGAAGGCCTGATACTGCTCGGCTTGCCACATGTCATAGGTGCGGCCGGTGAACTGCTGTTGCAACTCTTCGCAGGTGACGCCGCCGAACTCGGTCTTGAAGCGCTCGACCAGTTCCTCGCCCTTCTTGAAGTTGTTGATGAAGCGGCCCTTGTCCAACTTGTCCCGGTCGCGGCCACGCTTGGCCGACAAGGCCACCAGCCCGCCGGTGAGTGCGCCGCAGGCGCCCTTGCCGGACAGTCCGCCGCCGCCGGAGAGGCCGTGGCTGGCCTTGATCACGCTGTCGTCGATGACCCCGACGGTTTCCTGCACCGCCGCCAGCACGCACTGCGGACAGCAGCCGTAGTCAAGCTCGTACTGCAGGGCCTTGTCGTAGGCCTGTTGTGCGAGGGCTTGCTTGTCGTCGGTGCTCATGCCGGACTCCTGTGTATTAGTAAACGCTAATGTACAGCATAGCCGGGTGCCGGTCACATGCCAAACGCGGTTACTGCGCCAGGGATTCCTTCTCCATCAGCAGATAGGTGTTGTAGGCATTGCTCCGGTTCGCCTCGGGGAAGGCCGGCATGTGCTGGTAGCGCGACCAGTCGGTCTGCTCGTAGGCCGTCTCGAAGG
>JBAZLW010000174.1:0-5899 GCA_041650095.1 Hydrogenophilaceae bacterium
CGGACTGGAGGCCCGCGTCTGCGAATGCTACGGCGTGGTCAAGACGGAACTGAACCGCCTGATGTTCGATGTGTGCTATCGCCAGGACTGTGCTGCAGACGACTGACCGCAGACCATGCGGGAGCGCCGGCAAGGCCTCGATTCATGGCGTCGGACTGCCGGCCGGGCCAGGGGGTCAAGGGTCGGCCACATACGGCAGCAGACGATCGATTTCCTTCCTGACCACGGCGTAGCATTCGCAGACGCGGGCCTCCAGTCCGGGCCGGTCAATCACGGTGATCTTGCCGCGGCTGTAGCGGATCAGGCCGGCCTGCTGCAATTTTCCGGCCGCCTCGGTGACGCCTTCCCGGCGCACGCCGAGCATGTTGGCGATCAGCTCCTGGGTCATGGTCAGCTCGTTGGACGGCAGGCGGTCGATGCTGAGCAGCAGCCAGCGGCACAGTTGCTGGTCCAGCGTATGGTGCCGGTTGCACACCGCCGTCTGGGCCATCTGGGTCAGCAGCGCCTGGGTGTAGCGCAGCAACAGCCGCTGCATCGGGCCGGCGCGAAAGAACTCGTTCTTCAGTTGCTGACCTGGCATCCGGTAGGCGTGGCCGGCGCTTTGCACGACGGCCCGGCTGGTGGTGGTCTCGCCGCCCATGAACAACGAAACACCGACGACGCCCTCATTGCCGACCACGGCGATTTCGGCCGAGGCGCCATTCTCCATGACATAGATCAGCGACACGATGGCCGTGGTCGGGAAATAGACGTGGCCTATCTTGATGCCGGGCTCGTAAACCGTTTCGCCCAGCGGCATCGCGACCCATTCGAGACTGGGCAGGATGCGCGCGTACTCTTCCGCCGGCAGTGCGGCGAGCAGATGGTTCTGGCGAGGGTCATGAGGTCCGGTCATGCGCGCACACCCAATCGGGAAAATAAATTATAAACCAGGCGCAGGGGGACTGAGGCCTGTCGCGCGGCGCCGCAGCCGGCACGCCTCTCGATAACCTGTCGGCCCCGGCCGCGACAGCAATGGCGGCATCTTTCCGGGCCGGTTCCGCGCCGTCGTGGCAGGCCGGATTGACCGCCGCGCCGGACCCATGGCGTCTATGTGCGCCAGCAGACAGACGGCGCTGGCGCCTTTCCATACTCTCCACTTCATTCGCGCCAACGGGTGACCCTCCTCGGTGCCACGGCCGGGATGACACCCGGATCATGCCCCGGTGCGACAAGGGCCATCAGATAACCAGAATTGCGCTGGAGTGGTTCAGACCCGAACTGCTCCGTGGCAATGCCTCCTTGCGCAAGCGGGACCATCAACAACCGGAGATTCAACATGAATAAACACATATTATTGTTTTCCACGATGCTGCTCGGCGCGCCGGCATTCGCCGATGGCATCACCCTGGGCGAGCCCGGGTACGGTGGCACGGGCTGCCCGGCCGGCACGGTCTCGGTCACCTTGAGTCCGGACGCAAAATCCCTGAGCCTGCTGTTCGACCAATACCAGGTGGCGGTCGGTGGCGATACCCGCAAGAGCTTTGACCGCAAGAGCTGCAATATCGCCATCCCGGTGCACGTGCCCCAAGGCATGAGCGTATCGGTGCTGAAGATCGATTATCGCGGTTTCAATCACCTGCCCCAGTCGGCCACCTCGCAGTTCAATGTCGAATATTTCTTCGCCGGCTCACGGGGCCCGTCATTCCAGAGAAAATTTCGCGGCCCCCTCGATGCCGATTATCTGATCAACAACGAGCTCACGGTCGAGACGCTGGTCTGGTCGGCTTGTGGCGCGGACGTCAACCTGCGGACCAATTCGAGCATGCGGGTGAATACGGTGTCGAACCGGGAAGCCCTGGCCTCGATCGACTCCGAGGACGTCAATGCGGCCATCGTCTATCAACTGCAATGGCGCCAGTGTAGCTAAGTGAAATAGGGCGGCGCCTGGAAACCGTCGCCGCCCGGTCGCGAGAGGTCGAAACCATGAAATGGATTATCAAGTGCATTTGCGCGTCGGCATGGCTTGCCAGCCTGCCGGCATTGGCCCAGGAAACCAACGGTTGTCCCGCGGGCAGCTACTCGATCATCGTGTCGCCCGACGGCACGACCTTGAGCATCCTGTTTGACCAGTTCACCGTCGCCAGCAACGGCGTTTCAGGCGGCATGCAAAGAAAAACCTGCCGCATTTCGTCTCCGTTGAATCTGCCGGCGAACCAGTCCATCGGTATTTACAAGGTCGATTACCGGGGCTTCGCGAAACTGGTCGCGAAACAGGAAGCCGAACTCGACGTGCAATATTTCCTCGGACCCCGAGACAACGGCCACGGCCGCGTGTTCAAACGCAAGATCAAGGGCCCGCTGGAAGGTGATTATTTGTTCACGGAAACCATCGGCGCTGGGCAAATGAAGCGGGTCGGCTGCGGCGCCGCCGCGATTCTGAACGTCGGCATCGCCCTTGGGCTCGCTGACGGCCCGCGCGTCGGCCAGGCCATGGCCTCACTGGACACCACGGATGCCGCCCCGGGCGGAGCCCTGGTCTACCACCTCGATTTGCGGAAATGCCCCTGAAAGACGGCTCGAATTCCCGCCGGTATCCGCCCGGCCCGACCATATGACCGGCGCTGACCCATACCGTCTATGTGCGTCGGCAGACAGACGGCACCCACGCCTTTCCATACCCTGAAAGACATCGGAGCCAAGCCAGAAGCCGACTACGCGGTGGCGAAGGCGCGTTTTGGAAAGTGACAAGGTGCGCCCGTCCGGGCGCGAAGTATCCGCAACACCCCTGTTTAATCAAGAGGCAACACCATGAAAACGACAACCAAATTAACCTACAGAGCGGTCGCCACGGCCTTCGTGTTCGGCCTGGGCGGTTGTGCCGGCATGTCGGCGCAGGACAAGAACACCGCCATCGGCGCCGGAGTCGGCGCGGTCGGCGGCGCCGTACTTACCGGCGGCAGCGCGATCGGCACGGTCGGCGGCGCGGCCGTCGGCGGCGTCATCGGCCACGAAGTCGGCCATTGATCTTGGCTGGGCAAAGCGCCATCGGTCCCGCTGGCGCCTCGCGCTGGCATATTGCCCCGAACCTGCTTGCGGTTGAATCCGCATTCCCGTTCAGTCGCAACGCTGGCTATATTGTCAGCACGGTGGATCGAAGCCTGTAGCGCGCGGCAACCCCGCTCCGACCGGCGGGGGATTTCATCGGATTTGAGCGAGGCGGCATCGGACCATGAAATTCAAGGACTATTACGAGACCTTCGGCCTGCCGCGCAGCGCGACCCAGGACGAGATCAAGCGCGCCTACCGCAAGCTGGCGCGCAAGTACCACCCCGACGTGAGCAAGGACGCCGACGCCGAGGCGCGCTTCAAGGAACTCGGCGAGGCCTATGCCGTCCTGAAGGACCCCGAGAAACGCGCCGCCTACGACCAGATGGGCAGCCAGTGGCAGGCCGGCCAGGACTTCCAGCCGCCGCCGGGCTGGGATACCGGGTTCGAATTCAGCGGGCGCGACCCCGGCGTCGGCGACGGCATGGATCACAGCGACTTCTTCGAAGCCCTGTTCGGCCGCCATGCCCGGGCAGCGCGACGGCCGGGCATGCATGGCCGGGGCGAGGACCATCACGCCAAGGTGCTGATCGACCTGGAAGACGCCTACCGCGGCGGCCAGCGCAGCATCTCCCTGCGTGTCCCGGCGCTCGATGGGCAGGGGCACGTCGGCATGCGGGAGCGCCGGCTCGACGTCAGCATCCCCAAGGGCATCCGCGCCGGCCAGCACCTGCGCCTGGCCGGACAGGGCGAGCCGGGGCTGGGCGACGGACCGGCGGGCGACCTCTATCTGGAGATCGGCTTCAACCCCCACCCGCGCTTTCGCGTCGATGGCCGCGATGTCTACCTGGATCTGCCGCTGGCCCCCTGGGAGGCGGCGCTCGGCTGTTCGCTGGCCGTGCCCATGCCCGACGGCTCGGTACAGCTCACCGTGCCAGCGGGCACCGCCGCTGGACGTCCTTTGCGTCTGAAGGGCAAGGGCATCCCCGGCAATCCGCCCGGCGACCTGTACGTCGTGCCGGTGGTGGTCCTGCCGCCGGCCGTCAGCGAGAGCGAGAAGGAGGCCTACCGCGCCAT
Source organism: Hydrogenophilaceae bacterium (assembly GCA_041650095.1). GTDB lineage: Bacteria > Pseudomonadota > Gammaproteobacteria > Burkholderiales > Thiobacillaceae > Parasulfuritortus. The sequence continues at coordinate 4,105 of JBAZLW010000174.1, forward strand.
GGCCAAGGCCTTCGATTTCAACGCCCGCGCCCAAGTGAAAGGGTGATCCGCGATGAGCAATTCAGATATGCAACCGATCCAGGGGGCCATCGTCGAAGAGGAAATCCATCTCACGCTGGTGGAACTGTGTCAGGCCTGTCGAGCCTCGGAGGAGCACGTGATCGCCTGGGTGTTCGAGGGGGTGCTGGAACCGATCGGTGAAGCGCCGCCGGACTGGCGCTTCACCGGGCCGTCCCTGCGCCGCGCGAAACTGGCCTGGTGGCTCAGCCACGACCTCGAGATCAACCCGCCCGGCGTTGCGCTGGCGCTGGACCTGCTCGATCAAATCGCCGAGCTCCAGGCCCGGCTGCAACGGCTCGGGGCGCGTTGACGGGAGCCCGGTCGTCACGACGACGGCTGCAGCTCTACCTCGCAGTCCTGCCGCTATGTGCGCTGGCGCACAGCGCCTGATCTCGCCTTTGGGCACACTATGCCCATGTTGGCACAAGGAGCTTTGCACATGGACGAGCTGAGAATTCTGGGAATCGCGGGCAGTTTGCGCAAGGATTCCTACAACCGCTACGCGCTCAAGGCGGCGCAGGACATGATGCCGGAGGGTGCGGTGTTGCACCCGTTCGAACTCCACGGCATTCCGGTATTCAACCAGGATGACGAATTGGCGCCACCTGACAGCGTGCTTGAATTCAAGCGCTGGATCCAGGCCGCCGATGCCATCCTGTTCGTTACCCCGGAGTACAACTATTCCGTGCCGGGCGTACTCAAGAACGCCATCGACTGGGCGTCCAGACCCTATGGCGAGAATGCCTGGCTAGGCAAGCCGGCGGCGATCATGGGGGCATCGATCGGTAGCCTGGGCACCGCCCGCGCCCAATACCACCTCCGGCAGATACTGGTCGCCTTCGCCATGCCCGTGGTAAGCCAACCGGAAGTGATGATCGGCAATGCCGCACAGCGGTTCGACCGGGATGGCGTCCTGACCGACGACCCGACCAGGCAGCACATCCGGAAACTGCTCGACGCGCTGGTGCAACTGGCCAAGACCTATCCGTCCGACAGCCGCCAGGCCGGCTGAGGCTATCGCGATCAGGCTGGACCCCTTACCTGGCCAAGCCGGTATTTAAGCGCACAGAACAACCCTAGGAGAATGACATGGAACAGTTCATCAACATGTTCTCGGATTACAGCCTCTACTTCGGCATCCCCCTGCTCTTCCTGGCGATCGTCGCCTGGGTCTTCCGGCCCGGCGCGAAAAAACGCTACCAGGCCGACGGCAAGATTCCCTTCGCCGGCGACAAGGAATGACCGGTCGGGTCAGGGCTCGCCAACACTGATCAAAACCAGGAAATCGCTCACCAAGTCGTGGGGGATTCGATTAACCAGACCAAAGGAACCCTCATGAAACGTTTGTTATTCACTGCCGTGCTCGCCATCGCCATCACTCCGGCATTTGCCGACGACGTCGGCGTATCGATCAGCCTTGGCCAACCCGGCTTCTATGGCCGTCTCGACATCGGTGAGTTTCCGCCACCCCAGGTGATCTACCAGCGGCCGCGACTGATGTACCGGCAGACCGTCCTGCGTCCGCCGATCTACCTGCACGTGCCTCAGGACCACGCTAGTAACTGGCGCAGATATTGCCGCCACTACAACGCGTGCGGCGAACGGGTCTACTTTGTCCAGAATGACTGGTATGACCGCGAGTACGTGCCGCACTACCAGGAACGTCATGGCGACCGCCGGGACGGGCGCAGGGATGATCGTCACGATGACCGGAACGACCGCCACCAAAGCAATC
>JBAZLW010000175.1:0-5858 GCA_041650095.1 Hydrogenophilaceae bacterium
CGTTTCGCCTCCAAGGGCAGCTACGTCGTCCGCCAGACACCGGACGGCTTGCAGCCGCTCGGCGACTGGATCGTTCCTTGAGGACAGTGGTCCGCACCCCGTGCATGGCGCGGGCGGATGCGCGACCGCCGGTAGAATGGCTTGGCACGCCGTCGTTCTTCACCGATCTTCCGTTCCGCTACACGCACGGGCGAACGGGACCGGAGCGGCCGGCACCACCTTCAGGGATTACGGGACTTTTTCAGCCGCGCTCGCCGGGCATCTACTGTGCCGACCGCAACGGTGGCCAGTTCATAAGCCCGCAGAAAGCGGGTTTTCCCTACCGGCCTATCAGGTCTTCACAGTAGAGCCCCTCCCGGGCATCTGGGCTAACTTGCAGCTAAGGCTGCTGCAAATACCGGCAATTCAGGCCGAAGCAGCCCGCTCGACGGGAAGGGACCGCAGTGAACACAGCGCAGAAACGTCACAGGAAGGCTCGAATCGCATCCGCATTGCGCCGGATGTGGCTGTTGCCGTGCTGCCTCGCCCTCTCCTGCCTGGCGCATGCATCCGGCGGCTTCCCGGAACCGGGCGGCGTCTTTCCCGAACTGGCCAACGCCGGCAACGACGCCTTCATCCTGCAGAACGGCAGCCACAACAGTGCCCTGCTGGAACAAACCGGCACATTCAATTACGCCTATGCCGAACAGGTCGGCCTTGACCAGGCCCTGGAACTGCGCCAGTTCGGCGAGGGCAATCTGGCCCAGGTCCTGCAGGACGGAGAAGCCCAACTCGCCTTCCTGATCCAGGACGGCAGCTACAACAGCATCTTTCTGAGCCAGACCGGCTACGGCAACACGGCCAGCATCGGCCAGTACGGCAGCTACCACACTGCCAACGTCACCCAGAACGGCAACCACAATCTCGTCGAGATCAGCCAGTTCGGGACGGGCATGTCTGTCAGCGTAATTCAGTACGGTGACAACAACGTCGGGCGCATCATCCAGAGCAACTAGCGCCTGTTTTCAGCGAGGAAAGGAGATCATCATGTTCAAGCAGACCCTCATCGCCGCCGCCGTCGCCGCCGCCCTCGGCAGTGGCATCGCCCTGGCCGGCAACGAAGCAACCGTTTCCCAGACCGGCATCAGCAACACCGCCACCGTCACCCAGGAGAACAGCACTGAGGCGATGTACGCCACCGTCACCCAGGACGGCGACTTCAACGACGCCACGGTATCCCAGGATGATTCCTGGTTCGCCAGCGCCAGCATCGACCAGACCGGCAGCACCAACACCGCGTCGGCCAGCCAGACCGACCTCAGCGACAACGCCATCGCCAGCATCCTGCAGGATGGCATCGACAACTGGGCCACCTCGACGCAAACCGGGGCAGCCGGCAGCAGTGCCGACATCGCCCAGACCGGAGCCACCGTCGGCGACCTCGCCACCATCGACCAGACCGCCCTGGACAGCAGCGCCAGCATCCTGCAGGACGACAGCTGGGACGCCACCGCCAGCATCCTCCAGGCCGGTGAGTTCCAGTCCGCATCGATCAGCCAGACCGTGCTGAGCGATTTCGCCAGCGCCAGCATCGACCAAGCCGGCAGCGGCAACACTGCCGCCATCAACCAGCTCGATGCCTTCTCCAGCAGCGCCGATATCACCCAGGGGGCCTTGTCCGCGGACAACAGCGCCACGTCGAACCAGAACGGCAGTTATTACAGCACGACCACCATCATGCAGTCCGGCACCCTGGACACCGCCCTGATCAACCAGGACCTCTCCAACGACAGCGAGGCCACCATCAGCCAGGGCGGCAGCACCACCGGCCTCAACTATGCCGAGATCTGGCAGGACTCGGCCAACTTCTCCTACGCCGACGTCAGCCAAACCGGCGATGCCAACACCACCACGGTGAACCAGGCCGCCGGCGAAGAACTGGTCGCCTGGGTCTCCCAGACCGGCGTCGGCAACGGGGCGGACGTCTATCAGACCGGCGCCTACAACAATGCCGACATCCTGCAGACCGTGGGGGACAACCTGGCCACCGTCAGCCAGTACGGCGTGGGCGACGGCCTCAACCAGAACTGGGTCTTCGTCACCCAGGGCGGCCTCGGCAGCCACACCGCCACAGTCGATCAGTACGGTGGCGGCGGCAATCTCTCCACCGTCACCCAGAACTGAGGATAGGTACCGTGAAGCAGCAGCCAGGCATCCGCACTCGCCGCCGGGCCGTCGCGCGGAATTCCCTGCCGCGCCGGCTGCCGGGCCTGGCCTGCCTGGCCCTGGCAGGGGCGTTGGCGGTCGAGGGCGCATGGGCCTTCGACGACGGCAGCCTGGAAAACGGGCCGCCGCTGGAAACGCCGAACCATGCCGAACAAATCGAAGGCATCGTGCTCGACCACACCATGACCCAGATCGGGCGCGAGTTCTACCAGGCCTTCAGCACGACCTGGCGTGGCCTGGGCGACGTCACTTCGATCAACCTGGCCCTCTACGAGCGCCCATCGGCGCGCTGGGGCAGCCTGATCTGGGTCGAGCACAAGTCCGGACGGGTCTACCAGGCCTTTCTCTACCCGGGCCGCCAGCGGGCAAGGGAGGCCGGCGAGCAGTCGGCCCTGCAGGTGTTCCGCCGCGTCGGGCAGCTGGAAGTGGAAAGGGAGTTGTTCAAGGATCCCGACCTGGGCGGCGAAGAGATCTGACCCGGGTCGGCCAAGAGGTAAGAAGGGGACGCACATGAAACGCCAACTCGCGATCTTTCTCGGCCTGGCCCTCGGCACCCTGTGCGGTGCGGCAGCGGCTACGGAAATCATCTACACGCCGGTCAACCCCTCCTTCGGCGGCAGCCCGCTGAACGGGTCCTGGCTGCTGAACTCGGCCCTGGCCCAGCAGGACGAGGCCGACAGCGGCCAAACGCCGACCTCGGCCCTGGAACTCTTCAACCAGAGCCTGCAGCGCTCCATCCTCAGCCGCATCTCCTCGGCGGTCAGCAGCGGCATCGTCGATCCGAGCACCGGGTCGCTGGTGCCGGGCACCCTGGAAACGACGGATTTCATCATCGAGATCGTCGATCTCGGCGGCGGCCTGCTGAAGATCACCACCACCGACAAGGTCACCAACCAGTCCACCTCGTTCGAAGTGAGTTCCGCGATATGAGTCCGACGGCCTAATCGGGAGGGCGCATCATGCATAACGACTACGCACGCATCATGAATACGGCCCTGGCGCTGCTCCTTGCCGGCCTGCTGGGCGGATGCGCCGGCGTGGGCGACGGCCCGGCCACCCTTTCCTCTGCCGGGGCCAAGCTCACGCCGGTGTCCAAGACCCATCGCGACCTGGTCAACCTGCCCGAGCCCAAGGGCAAGATCGTCGCCGCGGTCTACAGCTTCCGCGACCAGACCGGGCAGTACAAGCCTTCCCCGGACAGCAGCTTCTCCACCGCCGTGACCCAGGGCGCCGCCTCCATCCTGGTGCGCGCCCTCAAGGACTCCAACTGGTTCCTGCCGGTGGAGCGGGAATCCCTGCAAAGCCTGCTCACCGAGCGCAAGGTCATTCGCGCCGGCCTGTCCGCCCAGGAGGCCAACCAGGCCCTGCCCAACCTGCTGCCCGCCAGCATCCTGCTGGAAGGCGGCATCGTCGCCTACGAGAGCAACGTCAAGACCGGCGGCGTTGGCGCCCGCTACCTCGGCATCGGTGCCTCGACGCTGTACCGCATGGACCAGGTCACGGTGACCCTGCGCGCGGTGGACATCCGTACCGGGCGCGTCCTCAACGCCGTCTCCACCACCAAGACCATCTTCTCGCACCAGGTGGATCTCAGCATCTTCCGCTTCGTGAAGCAGGACAAGCTGTTCGAGCTGGAGGCCGGCTACAGCCGCAACGAGCCGGCACAACTATGCGTCTCCGACGCCATCGAGGCCGCCCTCATCCATCTCATCGTGCAGGGCCTGCAGGACAGCAGCTGGGCGCTGAAGGACGCACAGCAGATGACCTCGCCCCTCCTCCAGGCCTACCTGGAGGAGCAGCGCAACCTGCTCGTCGAGCCGGTACCGGAACCGGAGGCCACTTCCGGCTCGGATGCGCGGACCTGAGCCCACATCGCGTGGGCACCATCGCCCGAGCTTGACTCGTACCGGCATGAATCTAGACTTCGAGACTCGATTCAGCGCATGAACATGACAATGCGCAACGCACCACGCGTTACTGAGGAGATAGCGTCCATGTCAGATCATGCTTCGCACACCATTCCGCTGAACCATGACCCGGGCAGGTCGGACAGCATCAAAATATTGCCGCCGCTCCCCGCGGATTGCACCTTCCCCGCCTGCGACCATGTCGAGCGGGCCAAGCAGGAATGGGAATACACCGCCGACGCGCTGCCCCAGATAATCTGCCTGCTCGATTCCGCCGGGCTGATCCGGCGCACCAATCTCAGCGTCGAGCGCTGGGGTCTGGCCAGCGTGGGCAAAGCGTTGGGCCGCTCTCTGCATGACCTGTTCCACCCCGGCTGCACCTCGCCGGCGTGCTACCTGAAGCGCTTTGTCGACGCTGCCCACGGCGCCCAGGCCAATGAATTGCAATGCCAGGCGATGGATCCCGTACTTGGGCGCCACCTTGATCTGCGTTTCTTCTGGCGTGCCCGCATTGCCAGCCCCACCACCCTGCAGCAAGACGACTACTCGGTCGTGGTGGCCACCGACATCACCGATCTAAAGGCCGCGGAGGACGGCTTATACAGGCTGGCACAGGATCTCGAACAGCGGGTCGAGAGACGTACCGCGCAACTGGCAGAGACCAACCGCAAGTTGCGCCAGGAAATGCTGGACCGGCATCTGGCGCAGGAAGAACTCCGGCACAGCCGCGACAACTACCGGCAGCTGGTGGAGTCCATGAACGAGGGTCTGGTGGTCAGGGACAAGGACGACCGGATCACCTATGTCAACGACTACCTGGCTCGGATGCTCGGCTATACCCAGGACGAGATCGTCGGACGCAATGCCTTCTCCTTCATCGATGAAACCACCCCGGAGTCATGGGCCGCCCGAACCCAGTCGCGCCGTTTGGGGGATGCCACGCCGTTCGATATCGTCATGAAGTGCCGCGACGGCAGGCTGGTCTGGGCCAAGGTCTCGCCCAACCCGATCTTCGACGAGGCTGGCGCATATGCCGGCAGCCTCGGCGTGATCACCGACATCACCGAACGCGTCCTGGCGGAGAAGGCGCTGCGGGCCTCGGAACGGGAACTGCGCGAACTCTCGGCCCAGGTCCTCACCGCCCAGGAGACCGAACGCAAACGCATCGCCTCGGATCTGCACGACGGCATCGGCCAGACCCTCAGCGCGGCCAAGTTCCTGATCGAAAACATCATCAGCCAGGTGCACATGCATGTACCGGAGCACTGCCTGCCGCAGCTTCAGAGCCTGGTGCCCAAGCTGCAAGGGGCCATCGAGGAGGTCCGCCACACATCCATGGCGCTGCGGCCATCCATACTCGACGATCTCGGCATCCTGGCCACCTTGCGCTGGTTCGCCCGCGAATTTCAAGCCAACTACCTGGGCATCCAGATCGACCTCGTAGCCGATGCACGCGAAGCCGGCATCCCTGCCGAGCTCAAGGTGGTGATCTTCCGCATCGTCCAGGAGGCCATCAACAACATCGCCAAACACGCGGGGGCCACCCGCATCCAGGTGCGGCTGAACTCTGCCGGGGCAGGCCTCGAACTGGAGATCGAGGACGATGGCGTCGGCTTCGACGTCCATGCCGTCAGCCGCAGCCAGGACAGGGGCGGGATGGGCCTGGTCAGCATGCGCGAACGGGCCGAGCATTCCGGCGGCCGCTTCAGTCTCGACAGCGTCGAGGGCGACGGCACCCGGATCAAG
>JBAZLW010000176.1:0-5854 GCA_041650095.1 Hydrogenophilaceae bacterium
CAGGCCGGCATCGTCGCGGATTCCTGGTAGGCGCGGACGATGGGGGCGCAGATGGGGTGCTGCTGGGTAAGGTCCGGCCGTTCGTCGGGCATGAAGCGCTGGGCCTGGTAGCTCGAAACCAGGCGCGCCAGGTTGTCCAGGCGGTTGCTCGGGTTCCAATCGGCATCGATGACGATGTCGCGGCAGAGTTGGGGAATCTGCTGGTCCGGGCTGGGCAGTTGCCGGGTATGGTCGGCCAGGCCGTCGAAGATGGCGGTGAGGATGAACAGGTCCAGGAAGATGATGACCAGCAACGCCGCCTTGCCGATGGGCTGGTTGTCCAGGCCGGTGAGGCGCTGGCGGAACCGGTTGGTCTTGTCTAAGAGCGTGTGAAGCATGGCGCTGGTCTCCCTTGCTGAAGCCGGGCACGAAGGCACGGCAGGTCACTTTCCCGGGGGAACCCTAACCGAAACCCGGCTGACAGGCCACCTGTTGCCATGGTCATCAGGTGGCCTGCCCGTTCCAGACATGACACGGCCAAGCAGGCCGTGGACGAAGGCCATTTGCTCGGGGATCCAGCGCTGCCCCATCATGCCTCGGCAGCTTCTACCATTTCCATGAGCCTGCACACGGTATTCCAGTTGCGGCCGGTCATCGGCACGCCGAGCGCCTTTTCCGCGCCCGCCGCGAGTTTCGAGCGGCCCGCACCCTCGGGCAGGTGCATGTAGAACACGCCGTCGCCCAGGTGGAAACGCTCGCTGTCCATCTTCATGCGGGTCAGTTTTGCCAGATCGGGGTTGGCAGGCGCGGCAGCGAGAAAGCCGACGTGCAGTGTGCCCGGGTCGCCAAGTGCTTCGGGGAAGGGGTTGTCTGCGATGACCCTGGCGAGGGTCTCCGGCTCGATGATCAGCACATAGGGCTCGAAGCCGTGCCGTTTGCCGATCTCGGCGGCGAGCCGCCTGGCGAACGCAGCGGTATTTCGCCCCCGGCTGCGGAAGACCGCATTGCCGCTCTGGATGCAGGTTCTGACCCCGGTTGCGCCCAGGTCCTGCAGGATGGCGGTGAGTTCCTGCATCGGCAGGATGTGGTGGCCGCCGATGTTGATGCCGCGGAAAAGGGCGATGAGGGTATTCATTGAGTGGAAAGTAGGGGGCCAGAACCCGATTGTACTGATCGGACTCCCGGGCCGAACTGATTTGGCGCGATGAAGCGGGCCCCTGACGGTGTTACCTTCCGCCCTGTCGACCGCGAAATGGAACGCCCGTGCCCTGGGGCAACGTATGACCTTGTTCGAAATCTTCCACATGCATCTTCACCTAGGCCTGGGCGAGAAAGGCCTCGGCGTTTCGGCGAACGCGCGAACGTGATCGGGGTGGACGGCCTCATGGCACGATTACGCCCGAGCCTTCTAGTGGCCCTTTCGGTGTCGCTGGTTCTTCACGCCGGCTTGCTGGTGCTCTGGACGGTCAAGGTGCCGCAGATGGCGCCACAAGACTTGCTGGTCCGCTTTGTGGAGATGCCCGTGCAGGAGAAGCGGCACTTCAGCAAACCCAGTCGCCCGACGCAGGCGCCCGAGGTGAAAACCGCTCCTGTCGCGGATGTCACCCCGCTCACCCCCGCGCCGGAAAGAGTGCCGGCGTCCATGCCTGCGCCACCGCCGCCAAGCGCCGAGGAGTGGAAATTGGCCACGACCTACAGGCTCAGGAACAGCAAGCGTTACCGCCATACCTGGGGGCAGCAGGTGCGCAGCATGATGGGCACCGCGGTCGAGGGGCCGGATCAGGGGCTGGTTCGATTTCGCATCGAGATCGCGCCCGACGGAACGGTCGCCAAGGTCGAAGAGCTTTGGTCGACCTCGGAGGCGGCGGCAAAGCTCGCCTGGCAGGCGATTCGATCCCTGCCGCCACTGCCACCCACGCCGACGGGAAAACCCCTCGTCTTCGAGCAGACCATCGCATTTCTGCCGTATGAGACCGGGTGGCCGCCCAGCTACAGGTTGGATTGTCTTCCCGAGCCCGAGGCTTTCAAAAACCCGTTCGCGTGGGACGGTGCCTCGCCCCGACAGGGTTCGCCGGGTAATCCGGAGGTCGTATCGCAAGCGCATCGGCCCCCTCCGCCGGAAGATTGCATCCCCGACTCCACGGCGGATTCAATCGAAGAGGAAGACCGGGAATTGCAACGCCAAATGGATCAATGGCGCTGGGGGCGTTGAATGGGGTAGGGCGCGGCAGCACTTGTCTCCCATCAGCAAGTCACCGCCTCGACGGGTATCCGGCTTAACGCTTCACCTTGCCGCGCTCCCCGGCCTTCGGTGCGAGCGCGGCCTGCACGGCCTTGCCCGTCCACAACCGCATCGCCTCGGCGTCCTCGAACACCTCCGCCGGTGCTTCGTAATACTGCATGGTCATCGTCCTGCCGCGCGCGCTATAACTGAACGGGCTCAGCCCTTTGGCCTCGAAATCGCCCCGCGTCGCGTCGTTCGCCTTGAGGTACAGCATGTCGTTGACGATGATCGCGAAGATGATCTCGTCCTGGTAAAGGCCGTGGCCTCCGAACATGGCGCGGGCATGCAGGCCGCGGAGGAAGGCGAGTTGGTCGAGGACGTAATTGACGAATTCGTTGTCGCGGGGCATGGCTGTTTCCCTTATGTGGACGATCGGGCGCGTTCCGCCTACCAGGTCTTCACCAGCGCCACCAGTTGGTCGAGCGCCTTGCCCCAGCCTTCCTCGAAGTGCATCGCGGCATGTTGCGCGCGTGCGGCGCTGTTTTCATGCAGCACCGTGGCTGTGTAGCGGGTGCCGGCAGCATGGTCGGCCAGCTCGATGATGGCGGTCATGGCGAAATCGCCTTCCGGCACCGCGGCGGGACGGAAGCCGGGCGACACGGCATTGGACCAGACCAGCCTGCGGTTTTTGACGACTTCCAGATAGCAGCCGGTATTCGGGAACGATTGCCCCTCGGGCGACTGCATCACGGTGTGGAAGCGGCCGCCGGGTCGCAGGTCGATCTCGCAGGCCACCGTCTTCCAGGGCGCGGGCGTGAACCAGTGCACGATGTGGCTGGGCTCCGTCCAGGCCCGCCAGACAAGTTCCTTGGGTATCTCGACGATGCGCTCGAAGGTCAGGTCGAGTTGCGGATCGAATAGGTTCATTGGCTTCTCCTCGCGGCGGCTTGCCGGATCAAATGCCCTCGCGGGCACGGCGCAGGGCCGCGATGTCGATCTTCTTCATGCCCAGCATGGCCTGCCAGGCCCGGCCTGATATCGCCGGGTCGGCATCCTTCAGCAGCGCATCGAGGTCTTGCGGCACGATCTGCCAGGTTACGCCGAAGCGGTCCTTGAGCCAGCCGCACTGGATTTCCTGGCCGCCCTCGGCGAGCGCGTTCCAGAGCGTGTCGAGTTCCGTTTGGTCGGCGCACCCCACCACGAATGAAATGGCGTCATTCATCTCGAAGACCGGCCCGCCGTTGAGCGCGACGAAACGCTGACCGTCGAGTTCGAAGGCGACGGTCATCACCGAACCTTCGGGCCGGCCGGCGGCCTGCGCCGGTTCCGGTCCGTAGCGGTCCACGCTCACGATGCGGGAATTGGGGAAGATGGCGACATACAGATTGGCAGCGGCCTCGGCCTGGTGGTCGAACCACAGGAAAGGGGTGATGCTTTGCATGGCGTTCTCCTTCTCGGCATTCTCGTTGAAGCCGGGTCACTCCATCGAGTGCAGGCCGATCATGTTGCCTTCGCTATCCGTCACCAGGGAGATGAAGCCGTATTGGCCGATGCTCATCCTGGGCTTGAAGACGCGGCCGCCGCAAGATTCGACGCGCGCCTCCTCGACGGCGCAATCCTTGCAGGCGAAATAGACCAGCGTGCTGTTGCCGCCCGAAGCCACGCCCGGCATCCTGACCAGCGCTCCGCCCGCGCCCGGCTTCTGCGCGTCCATCTCGAACGCCCACATGCCCAGGCCGGGTGCGTCGAGCCGGGTCAAAGGCTTGCCGAACACGCCTTCATAGAAGGCCTTGGCCCGATCCATGTCCTGTACGTAGATTTCAAACCAGCAGGCAGGGTTGTCGTTCATGATGTTCTCCTCTCGAAATCTGGCGTGCGGACGGCCGCCCGGCTCAGGCCGCCATGATCATCCAGCCCAGGCCGAAGCGGTCGTTGAGCATGCCGAAGCAGGGCGACCAGAACGTCTTGGCCATCGGCATGACGACCTGACCGTCGACGGCCAGGGCATCGAACTTGCGCCGCGCGTCGGCCTCGTCCGCGACCGCCAGCGAGACGGCAAAGCCGTTGAACTGCGGGCCGTCCGCGCTATTGCCGTCCGACAGCATCAGCGTGGCGCCGCCGATGTCCAGGCTGGCGTGCATGACCTTGTCCGCGAATCCCGGCGGCAGCGTGCCCGGCGGGGCGGGCTCGGGGCTGTCCTTGTAGCGCATCAACATGGCGGTCTTGGCGCCGAGCGCCTCGGCGTAATGGGCGATGGCTTCGTCGCAACGGCCGTTGAAAAACAGGTAGGGCTGGATGGACATGGCTTTCTCCTTGTTCTCATGTTTCTTCTTGCATACGATGAATGTGTACACCGTACACATATGCTGGCAGATACAATAGACAGCGTCCACATGAACAAATTCCAATGACCGAAAAGACAGTCAAGGCCAAACCGCGCGGCGCTTACCGCCACGGCGATCTGCGCAATGCCTTGCTCGAAGCGGCCCTCGACCTGGCACGGGATGGTGGCCCGGACGCCGTCGTGCTGCGCGAGGTCACGCGCCGGGCCGGCGTGGTGCCCAACGCCGCCTATCGTCATTTCGCCAGTCATCACAATCTGGTCCAGGCCGTGCGTTCGGCGATCATCGCCCGGATGGCCTGGTCGATCGAAGACGAACTGGGGAAGGTCGACATGACCGTGCCGGAGGCCGATGTGGCCAAGGCCAGTCTGCGCGCCGTCGGCGCCGGCTACATGAAATTCGCCCTGGATGAGCCGGGGTTGTTCCGCACGGCCTTTCGCATACGCGACGAGGTCAATTGGCTGCCCGCGCCTGAAAAGGCCGGCCATACCGGTCTCAATCCATTTCAGTTGCTCGGGCTGGCCCTGGATCGCTATGTCGAGGCGGGACTGATGCCAGCGGAGGCCAGGCCAGGTGCGGAATTCCTGGCCTGGTCGACGGTGCACGGCATGTCGTTGCTGACGTTGGACGGCCCCATGGCCGGGCTGACTGCAGCTCAAAGACATGGGTTGCAGGAACGTTTGCTGCTGATGGTCGAGCGCGGTTTGTCAATGCCGGTGGCAACCAAGGCAAAGCGATAGGAAGCGTTGGACTGTAGTCGCCAAGAGGTTTCTTGAATCGGAATTCCGAGCCTGACCCCTTTGATCCCTGCTTTGATCCCGGGAACCATTACGCCATGAATCGAGTGCACGAGAATTTGCCCGTCTGGGCCATCTGGCTGGCACAGGACGCCGACGGCGCCTGGTGGTGCTATGAAGCCGAACCCCATCAGAACGACACCGGCTGGTACGAAAACGAGGTGGGGCGGATCGGGAAGGTTGGCCATGGAGAGCCGAACCCCGAGTGGCAGGAATCGCTGGTCAGGGTGCCGGCGGGAAAATGATTCGAGCTCGCCCCTTTAGATTGATTTATGTTTTTCCTGCAAGTGAGTGGCTGTTATCTCTCAAGCCGGGGTTTGCAAAGCGGCTCGCATCTGTTCCTCGGCGATCGGGTATTTCAACACGGCATGCACGGCGAACAACTCCAGCAGTTTGCCGATATGCGCGGCCTCGCCGGGCTGCATGACGATGATCAGCCTTGCCTTCGGTGCGAAGGCCTGGAGGGTGCGCAGGGTGACGTCCAGGTTGGAGACATTGGCCCCGGCGTAATT
>JBAZLW010000177.1:0-5839 GCA_041650095.1 Hydrogenophilaceae bacterium
AGTCGTCCGGCACCAGGAACACCACGCCGGGGAGGTGCGGCCATTGTTCCACCGGCGGCCGGTAGCGGATGCCGCCCATGCCGACCAGGACGAGTTTGCTGTCGGGTGCCCGGCCGAGCCGATCGACCAACTCGTCGCGCCGGTTGCGGCCAACCTGGACCACGGGCGGGATGGCCACGGCGTTGGCCAGATCGGTCATCGGCATCGCGGGTTCGGGGCGCATGAAGACCTGCGCCCCGGCATAGGCCGCGGTCATCTGGTCGAGCATGCGCGCGGCGCCCGGCTCATCGCCCAGGTAGTGGCGGAAGATGTCGGCCCAGTTGAGCGAACACATCGACGCCGCCGGCAGTCCGGCCAGGTGCGCGGCGGCCAGGGGGAGGTAGCCGACGTTGCTGAACACCGCGTCGACCTTCAGGGCATCGAGTTGCTCGGCCTCGGCGTCCACCTTGTGCTGCCAGTCGCGGTGGAATGCCCGGTAGGCGGTCAGGCTGGCCGGCACGTCGGCGCGGATGGCATCGTGCATGACCAGGTTGCAGTCGGAGGCCTCGGTCCGGTGCTCGAATGGCATCTCCAGGCGCAGTTCCAGCGTGGCGCGCGGCAGGGCGGTGCGGACGACGATCTCGACGCCGGGGTCGAGCCTGTGCAGCGCATTGAGGACTGGCGCGGTCTGCGCCAGGTGGCCGAGACCGTGGTGGCTGACGGCGACGTAGAGGCGCTTCACGATCGCGACTGCAGCCACTCCCGCACCAGCGGCACGGTCACCGGACGCTTCAGGCTGAGCGAATAGGCGTCCAGGGCGTCGAGGCTGGCGAGCAGCGAGGGCAGGTCGCGGCGGCCGTGGCTGAGCAGGTAGCGCACCACGTCCTCGGACAGCAGGATGCCGAGGGCATTGGCGCGTTCGTGGATGGCGGTGGCGCGGTCGGCCTCGTCGAGCGGACGCAGGCCGAACACCAGGCCCCAGCCCAGGCGCGTGGCCAGGTCCTCGCGCAGATCGAGTTGCACTGGCGCGGCGGGGCCGGCGGCCAGCACCGTGCCGGCGCCTTCGCGGGCCTGGTTGATCAGGGAGAACAGGCGTATCTGGGCCTCGGCGTCCAGGCGTTCGACATCGTCCACCGCCAGCAGGCCGGACAGCTCCTCGGGCAGGTCGGCGCCGTTCTCGACATAGTGCGCCTCTCTGCCGTGCTGGCCGGCCCCGGCCACGGTGGCCTTGAGCAGGTGGCTGCGGCCGCTGCCCGGAGCGCCCCAGGCGTAGACCACCACCTCGGGCAGTTCGCCCCGGGCCAGGGTATCGAGTGCGAGCAGCAGTTCCAGGTTGGCGCCCGGCATGAAGTTGTCGAAGCGCGGTTCGGCCTCGGGCTGGATGTTGAGTATGAGCTGGTGGATGGCCGGCATCAGCGAGGCTCGGGATAGAGTGACCGCAGCCCCGCGCGGCTGGCCGGACAGACGCCGCGCTCGGTGATCAGGCCGGTGACCAGGCGGGCCGGGGTGACGTCGAAGGCCGGGTTGGCGGCCGGGCTGCCCGCGGGCGTGACCCGCACCGTGACCACCTCGCCGGCCTCGGTCTCGCCGGCGATGCAGGTAACCTCCTCGGCCCGGCGCTCCTCGATCGGGATGGCGCGGCCGGAGTCCAGCGTCCAGTCTATGGTCGGTCCGGGCAGGGCGACGTAGAAGGGCACGCCGTTGTCGTGCGCCGCCAGTGCCTTGAGGTAGGTGCCGATCTTGTTGGCGACGTCGCCATTCGAAGCCGTCCGGTCGGTGCCGACGATGCACAGGTCGACTTGGCCGTGCTGCATCAGATGGCCGCCGGCGTTGTCGGCGATCACCGTGTGGGGCACACCGTGCTGGGCCAGCTCCCAGGCGGTGAGCGAGGCGCCCTGGTTGCGCGGCCGGGTCTCGTCGACCCAGACGTGCAGCGGCACCCCGGCGTCGAAGGCGGCGTAGACCGGCGCCAGTGCGGTGCCCCAGTCCACCGTGGCCAGCCAGCCGGCGTTGCAGTGGGTGAGCACGTTGACCGGGCCGGGTTTCTTCACGGCGGCCGCCTGGATCAGCGGCGCGCCGTGGCGGCCGATGGCGCGGTTGAGCTCGACATCCTGGTCGCAGATCGCCGCCGCCTCGGCCCAGGCGGCGGCACGCCGCGCGCCGACGGGCAGCGGTGCCAGGACGGATTGCATGCGCGCCAGCGCCCAGGCCAGATTGACCGCCGTCGGCCGGGTTGCCGCCAGGGTGGCGCAGGCGGCATCGAGGTCGGCCCCCTCGTTCATGGCCAGGGCGACGCCGTAGGCCGCGGTGGCGCCGATCAGCGGCGCACCGCGCACCCGCATGACCGAGATCGCCTCGGCGGCGTCGGCCAGGCTGTGCAGGGTGAGCAGCTCGTAGCGGAACGGCAGGCGGGTCTGGTCGATGATGGTCACGCCGTTCAGATCGGGCAGCGGGGCGATGGTGCGGGTGGGTTGGCCGTCGACGTTCATCTGGCTCAGGCTGCCTCGGCAAGCAAGCTCTCATAGGGGATATGCAAACCGTCGTGCAGGCGCTTGATCATGCGCAGGCTGAGCGGCCGCTTGCGGTTGAGCACTTCGGAAACGCGTCCGCTGGGGCCGATGTAGGGCTCCAGATCACGCGCGGTCAGGCCCTGCTGTTCCATCCTGAACTTGATCGCCTCGATGGGATCGGCCGGGCCGATGGGGTAATGCTTGTTCTCGTAGGCTTCGATCAGGGTAACCAGGATCTCCATTTCGTCCGCCTCGGGAGTGCCCTCCTCGGCCTGGAACACCGCTTCCAGGCGCCGGAATGTCTGCCTGAGATCGGCTTCGCTGCGGATAGGCTTAATAGTCATTGACGGTCTCCACGTCGATCCGATCGTATTGCGCATGGGTGCCGACGAATTTCACCCTGGCGATCCCGGCGCGGCGATGTTGTGGGTGCGGTGGCCGTTGCCATCTTGTTACTGGGTGCCCTTCAATGCGGCCGAGATTCGCTTGGGATGCTGGCGGCAATCCAGTACCCGCCAGACCTCGATCTCGTCGCCGTTGATCCGGTAGTAGATGGCATAGGGAAACCGCTTGGACAGGGCGCGAAAATAATCGAAGACGCGTACATGAACGCCGGCATGGATCAGCAAGGCCTCGATGTCGGAAAACAAGGTATCGAGAAAGTAAGCGCCCAAGCCCGGCTGCTGACGTTCGTAAAAATCCTTGCCGGCCTGGAGATCACCGACTGCCAGGCTGAGTATGCGTATCCTCATTATTCCCCGCGCAGGCGCGCCTTGGCCTGGTCCCAGTCCAGCATCTCGGCCTGGCCGGCTTCATAGGCCTTTTCCGCTTCGCGCAGGGCATCCGCATGCCAGACGGGCGATTCGACGCCTTCCGGGCTATGTGATAGTTCATCCCACAGTTGCTCGATCATGCGCAACTTTTCTGTCCGCGTCAGATTCGCCGTGGCAATCAACATGGTTACTTCCTCTTGGAACCGATGGCCGCATTTTATGCCGTATTGTCGCAAGCCTCTATCAAGCCGGCTTTGGGCTTAATGCAATACAATTCGCCCATGTTCACCGAAGCCACCCTGCTCTCCCTGATCGACCGCCAGTTGAACCGCCAGCCCGGTGCCCGCGCCTGCCTGGTGCGGCATGCCGGCAAGCAGGCCTGCCTGCGTCTGCCGCTGGTCACCGTGCGCTTCCGGGTGACCGAGGACGGCGGCCTGACGGCGGTCGACCCGGAGGCCGGGATCACCACCGAGATCACCGTGACACCGGAAAACCTGTTCACCCTGGCCCTGGGCGAGCGTGATGCCCTGAGCCGTGCCGCCGTAACCGGTGACGGCGTCCTGGCCGCCGACCTCTCGGCCGCGCTGGCGCAGTTCGACTGGGCCCTGGCCCTGCGGCCCTACCTGGGCGACATCCTCGCCGCCCGGGCCGCCCAGGCCTTCGCCGGGTTCGGCCGCTGGCGCGATCAGGCGCATGACTCTGTCGGCCTGACCCTGGCCGAATACGCCACCTTCGAGGCGGGTCTGGTGGCCGACAAGCACGCGGTGCGCCGCTTCGTCGCCGAGGTGGACAGCCTGCGCGACGACGCCGCCCGCCTGGAGGCGCGCCTGAATATTCTGGAACAGAAGGCGGAATGAGAGCCCTGCGTCTCACCCGCATCATCTTCACCGGCGCCCGCTACGGCCTGGATGAATTCTTCCTCGGTCACGAGCGCATCAAGTTGCTGCGCTGGCTGGTCAACCTGCTGTTCTTCTGGCGCCCGCTCAGGGAGCCGCGCGCGGTGCGCCTGCGCCTGGCCCTGGAGTCGCTGGGACCGATCTTCGTCAAGTTCGGCCAGGTCCTGTCGACCCGGCGCGACATGCTGCCCAACGACATCGCCGACGAACTGGCCAAGTTGCAGGACCGGGTGCCGCCGTTCCCGTCCGACCAGGCCCTGGCGGTACTGCGCCGGGCCTACGGCCGCGACGCCCACGACGTCTTCGCCGTGTTCGACCCGGTGCCGGTGGCCTCCGCCTCGGTGGCCCAGGTCCATCGCGCCACCCTGAAGAGCGGCGAGGCGGTGGCGGTGAAGGTGCTGCGCCCCGGCATCGAACCAGTCATCTACAGCGACATTGCCCTGCTCGACAGCCTGGCCGGCCTGCTGGAGCTGCTCTGGTCCGACGGCAAGCGCTTGAAGCCGCGCGAGGTGGTGGCCGAGTTCGCCAAGCACCTGGCCGACGAGCTGGACATGGTGCGCGAGGCCGCCAACGGCTCGCAGCTCCGGCGCAACTTCGACGGCTCCACCCTGCTCGCGGTGCCCGAGGTGTACTGGGACTACTGCAGCACCGAGGTGATGGTGATGTCCTGGATGGACGGCACCCCGATCTCGCAGATCGACGAGTTGCGCCGGCGCGGCGTCGACATCAAGAAGCTGGCCCGCGCCGGGGTGGAGATCTTCTTCACCCAGGTGTTCCGGGACGGCTATTTCCACGCCGACATGCACCCCGGCAACGTCCTGGTCACCGATGCCGGCCAGTACATCGCGCTCGACTTCGGCATCATGGGCACCCTGAACGACGTCGACAAGAATTACCTGGCGCAGAACTTCCTGGCCTTCTTCCAGCGCGACTACAAGCGGGTCGCCCAGACCCACCTCGATTCCGGCTGGATCTCGGCCGACACCCGGGTCGACGAGTTCGAGGCCGCCATCCGCGCGGTGTGCGAGCCGGTGTTCGACCGGCCACTCAAGGAGATCGCCTTCGGCAAGGTGCTGCTGCGCCTGTTCCAGACCTCGCGCCGGTTCGGCATGGAGATCCAGCCGCAACTGGTGATGCTGCAGAAGACCCTGCTCAA
The DNA here is from genome assembly GCA_041650095.1 of Hydrogenophilaceae bacterium. Classification (GTDB taxonomy): domain Bacteria; phylum Pseudomonadota; class Gammaproteobacteria; order Burkholderiales; family Thiobacillaceae; genus Parasulfuritortus. Next base: position 5,315 of record JBAZLW010000177.1, read on the forward strand.
CATCGAAGGCCTGGGCCGCCAGCTCGACCCCGAGCTCGACCTCTGGTCCACCGCCAAGCCCTTCCTGGAGCGCTGGATGAGCGAGCAGATCGGCTGGCGCGGCTGGGCCCGCACCCTCAAGGAAGAGGCGCCCTACTGGGGCATGCTGATCCCGCAACTGCCGCGCCTGGCGCACCAGGCCATGAAGACCGACCGCCTGGAACGCCTGGAGCTCGCGCTGGAGCTGATGCTGCGCCAGCAGCAGGCGCGCAACCGCTGGCTGGCGCTGATGGCCGTCCTGATGGCCTTGTTGCTGGCGTCGACGCTGCTGCGCTAGCGATGCGGACCGGGGCCGCGCCGGGATGAAACGGGGCAACCTGCGTCTCATCGGCGTGGCGTCGGGCATCGGCGCCCAGGACCCGGGCTGCGAGAAAGGCCCCTGGGCACTCAAGCACAGCCACTGGATGCACCGCCTGGCCGAGGTCACCGAATGGTCCGACCTCATCTATCCCCACACCGGACTTGAGCGCTGGGCGCGTCTGGTCG
>JBAZLW010000178.1:0-5838 GCA_041650095.1 Hydrogenophilaceae bacterium
GGATCGCACCCGTATGGACCATGGCATCGAAACAGGAGGCCGTCATGAAACAGTCTTGCGCATACTCCGGCATAACCTTGCCGCAGACGTTCTACTGGCTTGCCATCACGCTGCTGGCAGGCGCCATGTTGATGAACTCCATGCCGGTGAGCGCCGACGAGATCGAGTCGTCCATCGCGCGGGGCGGCCGGCTGTACGACAAGTGGTGGAAGGTGGTCGGCACCGGCGAACCCAAGCAGGCCCAACCGGCCTATCCGGCGGCGGGCAAATACCGGGCCAAGGGGGGCGCCGACTGGCGCTGCAAGGAATGCCACGGCTGGGACTATCTCGGCAAGGACGGTGCCTATGGCAAGGGTGGCCACCACACCGGGATCAAGGGCATCCAGGGCGCCCGCAACCAGGCCCCGGCCAGGATCGTGGCGGTACTCACCGACAAGAACCACGCCATGGCCGGCCTGATCAGCCAGGCCGACCTGCAGGACCTGGCGATGTTCGTCGGCAAGGGTCAGCTCGACATGGCCAAGTTCATCGACCCGGCGACCAGGAAGGCCAAGGGCAACAAGGCGAAAGGCGAGCCGATCTTCAACACCATCTGCGCCAACTGCCACGGCCGCGACGGCACCCGGGACGAGGACGGCAAGCCGCTGGCCTCGGACAGCGAACCGCTGGGGCTGGTGGCCAACGACAACCCCTGGGAGGCCCTGCACAAGATCCGCAACGGCCAGCCCGGCGAACACATGCCGGCCATGCGTGCGTTCGACAGCCAGGTGGCCGCCGACATCCTGGCCCACCTGCAAACCCTGCCGAGCAAGACCATGCCGAGCAAGTAGCGACCTGGCCTGGACCGGCCCCGGATGAGAGGAGCGCGCCATGCTGGAAAAACTGCGACGCACCGTGCTGCTACTGCCCAGGGCCCTGTCCGGTCGCATGCACGGCAAGGCCCTGCCCGCCTTCATGCTGTCCGGTGCATTGCTCGGCGCGGTGGGCGGTATCGGCTTCGATACCGCCATCGGCCGCACCAGCGAGACCGAGTTCTGCCTGTCGTGTCACGAGATGAAGACCCTGCAGACCGAGCTCGCCCAGACCGTCCATTTCAGTAACCGCAGCGGCGTGCGCGTGAGCTGCGGCGACTGCCACGTGCCCCGGAACCAGCCCGACAAGCTGATCGCCAAGATCATGGCGCTGGACGATCTGTATGCCCATGTCATGGGCAGCGTGGACACCAAGGCCAAGTTCGAGGCGCGTCGGATGGCGATGGCGGAAAAGGTCTGGGCGGCCATGCGCGATGACAACTCCAAGGCATGCCGGGCCTGCCATTCGTTCGAGGCGATGAACTTCGACAAGCAGGGCGACCGGCCCCGGCGCAAGCACAATCAGGCCATCGACAGCGGAGAAACCTGCATCGATTGCCACAAGGGCATCGCCCATGCCCTGCCGGCGGGGTTCCTGGCCGACGATCGTTGAGCCGATGGGCCTCGCGTAACCGCCCGATATGCTGACCGGCGCGGCCTTCGTCGGCGCCGGTTCAGGCGGTGTGAGGCGATGGCGGAAAAATCCAAAATTCTTGTCAGGAATCGGTGCCCACGCCGACCAACCTGCAGACGATGCTGTAGCGGGCCCATTTGAGGCTCCGGCGTTGTCTCGACAGGAACGGGGGCGACTCGCCGCCGGCTCCTCCGGGACCATCGTCATGGACCGCCCATCCGGGCAGACAACATGACTCATTTAGGAGAATCGACATGAACACCACCACCCTGACCCTCGCCCTGACCGCCACCCTCGGCATCGCCGGCCTTGCCCAGGCCAGCGGCAATCCCTTCGCCATGCAAAACCTGTCCAGCGGCTATATGGTGGCGGCCTCCGACGCCAAGACCATGGAGGCCAAGTGCGGCGCCGGCAAGGCCGAGGAGGCCAAGTGCGGCGCCGGCAAGGCGGCGACCACCAAGGCCAAGGACGGCAAGTGTGGCGAAGGCAAGTGCGGCGCGGCCAAGGCCCCCGAGGCCAAGTGTGGTGCCGGCAAGGCCCCCGAGGCGAAGTGCGGCGCCGGCAAGTAAGTCGAGGCAACGCCGACCATGCCTGGCCAGCCACACCATGGCGCGGGACTCGGCCTGAGGCGGGAGATCGTTCCCGACCTCATGGCCGGCATCCCTGACAGCATCGCCTTCCTCGAACTCGCCCCGGAGAACTGGCTCGACATGGGCGGCGCCCGGCGCAGAGAACTGCGCCATTTCGCCGAGCGCATTCCCATCGTCGCCCACGGCCTGTCGCTCAACCTGGGCGGCCCCGCCCCGCTGGACCAGATCTTTCTCGGCCGGGTCAGGCGCTTCCTCGACGAATACGGCATTGGCCTGTACACCGAGCACCTGGCCTGGTGCGCCGACGACGGCCACCTGTACGACCTGCTGCCGATCCCGTTCACCCATGCCGCCGTGCGCCACGTGGCGGCACGCATCCGCCAGGCCCAGGACATCCTGGAGCGGCGCATCGCCATCGAAAACGCCTCCTGCTACGTCGCCCCGGCCATCGCCGAGATGGACGAGATCGCCTTCACCCGCGCCGTGCTGGACGAGGCCGACTGCGACCTGCACCTGGACATCAACAACGTCTACGTCAACAGCGCCAACTTCGGCTACGACGCGCATGCCTTCATCGACGCCATGCCGGCCGAGCGCGTGGTGTACATGCACATGGCCGGGCATTACCGCGCGCCCGACGGCCTGCTGGTCGATACCCACGGCGCGCCGGTGATCGACCCGGTCTGGGATCTGCTGGACCACGCCTACGCCAGGGTCGGCGTCCACCCCACCCTGCTGGAGCGCGATTTCAACATCCCGCCGCTGGCCGAACTGCTGCCGGAGGTGGCGCGGATACGCGACCTCCAGAGCGGCCGCCTGGATATGCGCCATGTCGCCTGACAGCCTCTCCTTCACCGACTGGCAGGCCGCCTTCGCCGACCGCATCCGCGATCCCCGCGCTGCGCCCCGCCCGCCCGGCACCCCGGCGCGGCGCATGCGGGTGTACGAGGAACTGCTGTTCAACAACCTGGAAGGCTTCCTGCTCGCCTGCTATCCGGTGACCCGCAAGCTGCTCGGCGTCCGCGCCTGGCGGCGCACGCTGCGGCGCTTCTTCAGTGAGCAGCGCAGCCGCTCGCCCCTGTTTCGCGACATCCCGAAGGCCTTCCTGGACTGGCTGGCGCCGCATGCCGCAGACCTGTTCCCGGCCCTGCCCTTCCTGGCCGAATTCATGCATTACGAATGGCTGGAACTGGCTGTCTCCATCGCGCCGGAAGAGGTCGACACCGCCGCCGTCGATCCCGACGGCGACCTCCTGGCCGGCCGCCCGGCCCTCAACCCCACGGCGCGCCTGGCCTGCTACCGCTGGCCGGTGCACCGCATCGGGCCGCGTTGCCGGCCAGCGGGGTCGGCAACCGCGGAACACGGCTACCTGCTGTTCCGCGACGACGCGGACAGGGTGCGCTTCATCCTGCTCAACCCGCTCGCCGTCCGCCTGCTGGCCATGATCCGCGACCATCGGCCGTCCGGGCGCGAGGCCCTGGCCCACCTTGCCGGCCAGACCGCGCCCGAGCGCTATGACGCCTATCTGGCCTACGGCGCCCAACTGCTTGCCGACCTGCGCGCCCAAGGGGCACTGCTCGGAACCTGGAGGGAACCATGAACACGTTCTGCCTGGCCTGCCTGCAACGCGCCGTCCACGACCGCCTCGACCGGGCCGGCGCCTGGTTCGCGCCGTTCGGCCTGCGCCTCTTGCTGGCCTACGAATTCTTCGAGTCCGGCCTGGCGAAATGGCATGGCGAGAACTGGTTCGCCGACATCCGCGACCAGTTCCCCTTCCCGTTCGACCGGGTGCCGCCCGAGTGGAGTTGGCAACTGGCCACCTGGACCGAACTGGCCGCGCCCCTGGCGCTACTGCTCGGCCTCGGCACCCGCTACGCCAGCCTGGCGCTGATCGTCCTCACCGCGGTGGCCTGGGCCGGCGTGCATGCCGGCAACGGCTACAACGTCTGCGACAACGGCTGGAAGCTGCCGCTCATCTACCTGGTGATGTTGCTGCCCCTGCTGTTATCCGGCCCGGGCCGGTTGAGCCTGGACCACTGGCTGGCACGTCGCCAGCCATAAAAAACGCCGGCCAAGGCCGGCGTTTCAGGCGGGGCGGACCCGGTCAGAGCGCGCTGGTGTTATGGCAGGCGGTGCCGCAGGGGTTGGTGTAGGGGATCGGCATGGCCTTGCCCGGCTCGACGCCCTTCACGCCCTTGTTGTCCTTGCGCGGGACGTCGTACAGGTGCGAGGTGATGTCGTTCAGCCAGTAGTTCTTGCCGTCCTTGCCGACCATGCCCTTGCCCAGGCCGGCGCCGGTCTGCATGGTCTTGGTGTCGTGGCAGTTCGAGCAGGTGATCTTGCTCGCCTCGACCGTGCACTTGGTCTTGTCCATCACGTGCTTGGCCATGTCGCCGCGGTCCTTGTGGCAGCCGGTGCAGGCCGCCGGCGAGTTGGCGTCGACCCGCATCTGGTGCTTGTGCTCCTTCTTGCCGTGCGGGCTGTGGCAGTCGGCGCAGGCGACCAGGTGGTTGCCGTTGCGGTGCTTGGACGACTTGATGAAGTCGGTGTACTGCTGGTGGTGCGACTTCGAGTGCAGGCCGTCGGCCCAGTAGTCCTTCACGGCGTCGGCGTCTTCCCGCGTGGTGTACTGGGACAGGTAGGCGTTTCGGCTGGTGCCCGGCCGCATCATCCGCCACTCGGTATTGACCGGCTGGTCGTTCTTCAGGTGACCCTGGGGCCGGCTGTGGCACTGGCCGCAGATCATCGAGGCGCGTTCCGCCGCCAGCTTGTCGGGACTGACGATGCTGGCCGACTTGCTGCCCTTGGGGGCCTTGGCGTGCACCGAGCCGGGGCCGTGGCAAGTCTCGCAACCCATGTTGATCTCGTTCTTCTTGCCGTCGCCGTCGATGTCGAGTTCACCATCCTGATCGTTGGCCGAACCGGCGACATAGTCGCCCGCCGCCGTCTTGGTCAGCGTGTAGCCGTTGTAGTGGCATCCAGCGCATTCCTTGTCGAACGACTTGGCCTGGGGCGGGTTGGCCAGCTTGCCGGCCTCCTCGTTGAACAGCCAGTCGGCGTGGTAGTCGCGCCAGGGCTTGCGGCCGCGGTCGCCGTAGGTGGCGTCGCCTTGCTGGTTGAACTGCACGAAGGGGAACAGGTTGGCGCCGACCCGGTAAAGGTAGCGCTGCTTGTACAGCCCGCCGCCATAGGCCAGTTCGACCGGGTAGACGCGGGCCGGATCGGCCGGGTCGCGGGCGTTCTCGGTACGGAACTTGAGCACACCGTCGGCATCCTTGAAGAAGGTCGCGGTGAAGCTCACCGTGGCCGGGTCGGCCGGCGCCTTGTCGCTGATCTGGTATTTGTCGAAGCCGCGCGTCTTGTCGTAGCCGTGGAACCAGAAGGTGGTACCCGCCATCAGCTTGTCGAGGCCCTTGTTGTAGTCCGGGAAGCGCGAGTAGTCCTGCAACTTGCTCGGCTTGCCGATGACCTGGATGCCCAGTCGATGCAAGGTCTTGTTGAAGGTCTCGTGATCCTCGTGGCAGCTGAGGCACTTGCTGGTGCCGATGTAGGTGGCGGCGGCCGGGGCGTTGCCGGAGACCCGGATGTTCATCGGCGCGGCGGCCAGTTCGGCGGTGCTCAGCGCCTTGCGCGACTTGTCTCCGCCGGGCAGGTAGGTGGCGTCGGCCGGTTCGACGTAGACGAAGAACTTGCCGGCCGGCACCCCGGCCATGCTGAAGGCGCCGTCGGCGCCGCTTCTGGCCTTGATATAGCGTTCGCGGTT
>JBAZLW010000179.1:0-5808 GCA_041650095.1 Hydrogenophilaceae bacterium
TTGAACCGGGCCAGTTGCCGTTGCACGTCCGGGTCGGCCAGGACGCGGCGATGCAGCGTCGCACAGTCCGGGCAATCCCTCTGTTCGAAGAACACCGCCAGCGGCCGCGCCGCCTTGCCGCGCCGGCGCAGGTCGGCGGTCTTCCTGAAGAAGGGTTCGGCGATCAGTTCGCCCTGGCCCAGTTCGGCCTGCTCCAGGCCGGCGACGTAGTCGCGGAACGGCTGCCGGGCCTCGCCACGGTCGGCCACCCAGTCCAGCGCCGCCTTGAAGCGGGCCGGCGGAACATAGCCGTTCAGTCTCAGCACCACCTGGCCTTGCTCGTCCAGAAACACCAGGGTGGGGGTGAATTGCACCTTGTTGGCGACACCGAAGGCTTTCTCCGTGTAGATCTTGCCGTCCAGCCCGGTTACCTCGCGGTCGCCCCACAGGTTGAGGGCGATCACCTCGAAGTGCGCCTTCAGGGTGGCCTCGATCTCGCGCTGCGCCAGGTTGCGTTCCACCAGTGCATTGCAATACGGGCAGTTGTCCTGGCTGAACAGCAGTACCACCCGCCTGCCGGCCTGCCTGGCCTCGGCGATGTCGGCGCGCAGGTCCAGGAAGCTGTCCTTGAACCAGGCCGGGTATTCCGTTTCGATTCCGCCCAGGTAGGCGCCCTTGGCAGGGTGGCCGTCGGCGGCAAGGGCGGCGGGCAGCCAGCCCAGCAGCAGCAGGGTGATGATGGTGCGCATCGTGGTCTCCTAGTCTCCTGGCCACATTATCCACATCGCGGCCGGAAAGTCGGCCCGGACGATTGACACGGCCGTCCCGCCCTGGCGAGAATGGGCCATGGCTCAATTCATCACCGCCCCCGTCAAAGCACGCCGACTGCCGCTGTCCATGTGGCTGCGCGTACTCGCGTCCGGGGCCCGGGGAATGTCGATCCAGTAACACCGATACGATTCACCTGAAAAGGCCGCGGACTCAAAAGGTCCGCGGCCTTTTCGTTTTTCCGTGAGCCTGTTTCAGCAGGGAACATACCCCGCGCCGGTTGTCCGCGGGATGCAGTGCAAGGCGCGGGCGGCGCCGTTTAGTCGTTCTAAACAAGCTGCCCGCAACGCCGCAATGCGCCCGCGGACAGCCGGCCCTTCGGGTTGGTGCCAGGATCGGCGTATGCGGCGTTGCGCCACTTGGCAATGGAATAACCATTGCCAGCGTGACGCGCCTTGCATCCATCCGATTCTGGCACCAACGCGAGGCATGTTCCCTGCTGAAACAGGCTCTCCCCAGGAGAACCTTCATGTCCATACCGGCCGCCTATCTCGGCATCATACTGATCTGGTCGACCACGCCGCTGGCGCTCAAGTGGAGTGCCCAGGGCACCGGCTTCGCCTTCGCGGTCGCCTCCCGCATGGCCATCGGCCTCGCCGTCGCGATCCTGCTCATCGCCCTATGGCGGGTCGGCCTGCCGCTGCATCGCCGCGCCCGGCTGAGCTACCTGGCCGGCGGCCTCGGCCTGTTCGGCGCCATGGTCCTGACCTACTGGGGCGCGCAGTACATCCACTCCGGCCTGATCTCGGTGCTGTTCGGCCTGTCGCCGCTGATCACCGGGTTGATGGCCATGGTCTGGCTGGAGGAGGAGTCGCTCACCCCGGCCGGCCTGGCCGGGATGCTGCTCGGCCTGGCCGGGCTCACGGTCATCTTCGGCGACAGCCACGAGATGGGCGGGGCCCATGCCGTGGCCGGCGTGACCGCCCTGCTGGCGGCGGTGGCCATCTATTCGGCCAGCCTGGTCTGGGTCAAGCGCATCGGCGACGACAGCCCGCCGCTCGCCACCACCGCCGGCGTCCTGGCGGTGTCATTGCCCCTGTTCGGCCTGGTCTGGTGGTTGACCGACGGTCACCTCCCGGCCAGGGTGCCTTTGCGGGCCGGGGCCGCCATCGTCTATCTGGGCGTGTTCGGCTCGGTGCTCGGCTTCGCGCTGTACTACTACGTGATCAAGCACATGGAGGCCGGCAAGGTATCGCTGATCACCCTGGTCACCCCGGTGATCGCGCTGTTGCTCGGCAGCCTGCTCAACGGCGAGGTGGTCAGCGTGCGGGTCTGGGCGGGCGCGGCCCTGATCGGGCTCGGGCTCGGTGTCCATCAATGGCGGACGCTGTCGGGCGTGCTGGCGCCGCGTAACTCGATGTAGGCGCGAGCCCAGGCTCGCGAAGCCCGTCATCGCGGCCGGAGAACGTGCCTGCACCACACAGGCAAAGGAGAACGAACATGCAATGGGATGCACGGCGCTACCTCGACCGGCACGGCTTCATCATCGAGCGCGGCCAGGCCCTGGTCGACCTGCTCGGCCCGCAGGCGGGCGAGCGGATACTCGACCTGGGCTGCGGCACCGGCGATATCGCCAATGCCATTGCCGGGCGCGGCGCCCGCGTCACCGGTGTCGATGCCTCGCCGGCCATGATCGCTACGGCGCGCGAGCGCTTTCCGGACCTGGACCTGCGCGTCGCGGACGCCGCCGAACTGCCGTTCGCGGCCGGGTTCGACGCGGTCTATTCGCACGCCGTGCTGCACTGGGTGACCCGTGCCGCCGACGCGGCACGCGGCATCCGGCGCGCACTCAGGCCGGGCGGTCGCTTCGTTGCCGAGTTCGGCGGCCAGCGCAACTGCGCCGCCCTGGAGGCGGCCTTCGGCCAGGCACTGCGCGAGGTCGCCGGCCGCGTCTACGTCAGCCCATGGTACTTCCCGAGCCTGGCCGACTATGCCGGCCTGCTCGAAGACTGCGGTCTGGTCGTCCGCGCCGCCTGGTATTTCGAACTGCCCACCCCGCTCAAGGGCGAGGACGGCCTGCGGCAATGGGTCTATCAGTTCCTGCCCGGGCAGTTGGAGGGCCTCGACGGGGCCGGCCGCGAGGCCGTGCTGGCGGCGACCGAGGCGATGCTGGGGCCGAGCCTCTGGCGCGAAGGCGCCTGGTGGGCCGATTACCGGCGCCTGCGCATCGCGGCAGAGGCGAATTAAGCTCGACTTCAGCTTGGCTGGTTATCTTCTCCGCACCGTCCCAGCCGGGACGCCCAACCAACTTGAAGGAATGCCAACATGAACAAGATTTTCGCCGCCGCCGTTCTCGCCCTCGTCGCCACCGCCGTCCAAGCCGGCCCGACCTGCAACGTGCCGCAGGCCAAGTGGATGAAGGAGGCCGACTTCAAGGCCCGCATGGTCGCCCAGGGCTACCAGATCAAGACCTTCAAGGTCAGCAAGGGCCAGTGCTACGAGATCTACGGCTACGACAAGGCCGGCAGCAAGGTCGAGATCTACTTCAACCCCGAGACCGCCGCCGTCCTCGAAATCAAATAAGCCGCGGCCCAGTCCGCAAGCCGGCGGGCCTCGGGTCCGCACGGTCCTGGCAACGGAGGTAAACCATGCAAACAACCGCTAAAAAACAGGCCGTACCCGTCTGGGATCCATTCGTGCGCATTTTCCACTGGAGCCTGGTGATCGGCGTACTGGCTAATTTCTTCGTCGTCGACGACGGCGAGACGGTCCACCAGTGGCTGGGCTATACGGTGACGACCCTGGTGCTGGCGCGCATCGTCTGGGGCTTCGTGGGCACTAGGCACGCGCGCTTCGCCGATTTTTTCCCCACCCCGGCGCGGGTCCGCCGACACCTCGCCGACCTGGCCTCCGGCCGGCGCGATTTCCATGCCGGGCACAACCCGCTCGGCGCCCTCATGATGCTGGCCCTGATCGGGCTGGTGCTGTCGCTCGGCGTGACCGGCTACATGCAGGGCATGGATGCCTACTGGGGCGAGGAGTGGCTGCAGGAGCTGCACGAAGGCATCGCCACCGGCCTGATCGGCCTGGCCGGGCTGCACGCCCTGGCGGCCATCGTGATGAGCCGGCTGGAGCGGGTCAACCTGGTCAAGGCCATGATCACTGGCGTCAAGGTGCGCGAGGGCGAGGTCTAGTCAGGCCTGCGGCGGCGTGCCAGACTGGGCCCGTCGCCACCCCCGAGGCCGAACCATGACCGACACGACCCGCTGCGCCTGGTGTGGCAGCGACCCACTCTACGTCGCCTACCACGATGAGGAATGGGGCACGCCGCAGCACGACGAGCGCGCCCTGTTCGAGGCCCTGATCCTGGACGGCGCCCAGGCCGGGTTGTCCTGGTTCACCATTCTGAAGAAGCGGGACAACTACCGGCGCGCCTTCGCCGACTTCGACGCCGAGTGCATTGCCCGCTACGGCGAGGCCGATGTCGCCCGCCTGCTCGCCGACCCCGGCATCGTGCGCAATCGCCTGAAGATCGCGGCGGCGATCGGCAACGCCCGCGCCACCCTGGCCATTCGGGAGGAATTCGGCGGCCTGGACGCCTACCTGTGGCGCTTCGTTGACGGCCGGCCGATTCAGAATGCCTGGACTGAACTCGGTCAGATCCCCGCCAGCACGCCCCTGTCCGATGCGCTCAGCAAGGACTTGCGGCAACGCGGCTTCAAGTTCGTCGGCTCCACCATCTGCTATGCCTTCATGCAGGGGGTCGGCCTGGTCAACGACCATCTGGTTGACTGCTTTCGTCATCACGAGCTGACCGGCTGAGTTTGCCGGTCAGCTCTAGCTGGAGAGAGGCCGCAGGCGCCGGCCGTGCAACCAACCCGCCGCCATGGTCAGGACACCGCACAGGAACAGGGTCGGCCGGATGCCGGCGACATGGGCCAGGCTGCCTACGGCCAGACTGCCGAGCGGGGCGATGCCCAGGAAGGACATGGAGAAGGTGGCCATGACCCGGCCGCGCATGTCATCGCGCACCCAGCCCTGCAGCAGGGTGTTGCTGCCGGCGGCGATCAGGACCACGGAAAAGCCCAGCGCCATCAGGATCGGATAGGCCAGGGCGTGCACCTCGTTGAGCGCGAACAGGGCCAGGGCCAGGCCCGCCGTGGTGGCGGCGAGGGCGACCCGGCGGGCCAGCTTGTCGATCGAGGCTCGGGTGGCCAGGAACAGGCTGCCGAGCAGGGAGCCGGCCCCGGCGCTGCTCACCAGCAGGCCGTAGGTGCGGGCGTCGCCGTTGAAGATGGTCTTGGCATAGAGCGGCATCATCACCACGTAGGGCGTGACCAGGAAACTGACCGTCGCCACCAGCAACAGGAACAGCCGGATATTGGGGTGGCCGAAGGTGTAGCGCAGACCTTCGCGCAAGGCATGCAGGGCGGACTTGGAGGCGTCGCCGACGGGTCGGGCGTGCAGTGCCCGCAAGGCCAGGATCACGGCCAGGTAGGAAGCGGCGTTGATCAGGAAGCAGGCCGCCTCGCCGACCAGGGCGATGATGAAGCCGGCCAGGGCGGGACCGACGAAACGGGTGGCGTTCATCAGGAAGGAATTCAGCGCGATGGCATTGGGCAGTTGTGCGCGGTCTTCCACCAGGTGCACCACCAGCGATTGCCTTACCGGCATGTCCAGGGCGTTGATGCAGCCCATCAGGAAGGCCAGCGACAACAGCAGGCCGGGCGTGATCCAGCCCTGCCAGGTCAGGATGGTCAGGGCCAGGGCCTGGATCATGGCCAGGGTCTGGGTCCACATCATCAGCCGGCGCCGGTCGACGCGGTCCGACCAGACCCCGCCCCAGACCCCGAACAGCAGGATCGGCACCTGGCTGGCGAAGCCGAGCAGGCCCAGGAGCAGGGCGGAATCGGTCAGCCGATAGACCAGCCAGGCCATGGCGATCTGCTGCATCCAGGTGCCGGCCACCGACACCAGCTGGCCGGCGAAATAGATGCGGAAGTCGCGCGAGCGCAGGGCGCGCAGGGGATGTGTGGCGGCGGACAAGATCGGGCGGTGTGC
>JBAZLW010000180.1:0-5731 GCA_041650095.1 Hydrogenophilaceae bacterium
GCCCGGACAAGTTCGGAATCCTCGGGGTTTCGACGGATGCGGGGCGTGCTTACTTTGGTTACTTTCTTTGCACGAGCAAAGAAAGTAACTGGCCGCCGGGCCACTCCCGGCCAAAGCCGGTCAACTGGCTGAAAACCCCTGGATGGCCGCAAGCTCGAAACTTCGCTGCGCTCGTTTTCCCGCCTGCGCGGGAATGACGTCGAAGTCAGGCCAGCTCGACCCACACCGGCTGATGGTCCGACGCGGCCGTCTCGGCGTTGACGTGATGCCCTCGCAGCCTCGGCGCCAGGTCCTCGGTGACAAAGACGAAATCGAAACAGCACGGCCGCTCGACCCAGTCGACCTCATGGATGCCCACCGTCGGCGCATTCGGCGTCTCGCCATGCAGCACCGACCAGCTATCGCGCCAGGCCAACGTATTGTCACCGTAAGGCGCCAGCATGCGCGAACGCTCGGCCGCCTCGATCGGGTAGTTCATGTCGCCACACAGGATGGCCGCGGCCGGCCGCTCGAACACCTCGAAACTGCCGCCCTGCTCACCTTCGCCCATCCGGGGCTGCCGGGCGTGGCCGCAGGCCTCGGAATGCAGTACCCGGATGGCATCGATCTGCGCCTCGCGCTGCACCCGTGAGTAATACTCCAGATGGGTGGTCATGACCCGCACCGGGCCGAACTCCGCCTGCACCACGGCCTCGACCAGCACGCGCTGCATCGAAGGCACATCGGGATCGCTGGGCCAGGGCAGCAGATGGCGCCAGACCTGGCCGACCGGAAGGCGGGAGAAGATGGCGTTGCCGAACTGCTTGCGCCCACCCCGGCCATCCGGGAGATCGGTGGCCGGTCCATAGATCGCCGTGTAGCCGGGCAGGCCAGCGGCGAGGATGGCAACCTCATCCTCGCCTGCGCTGCCGGGCAGGCCGGGGAAATTGACCGCCACCTCCTGCAGGCAGATGACGTCGAAATCCGCCATCGCACGGATTTCCGCCAGCAGTCGGACGAGATCGACCCGCCCGTCCATGCCACGCCCCCACTGTATGTTCCAGGTGAGCAGCCGCATGGTGGACGCGGTCCGGCAACTTACCGGAAGTGGTGGATGTCCTGGCCGAGCATCTCGGGCGTCACCAGGGTCACGCCCTTATTGGTGACATAGAAGCGTTTCTTGTCCGCTTCATGGTCGACGCCGATAATGGTTCCGTCGGGAATGATGCAGCCCTTGTCGATCACCACATCCTTCAGCACCACACCCTTACCGATACGGGTATCAGGCAACACCACGGCACGTTCCAGATTGCTGCCTTCGTGAACGTGGACATTGGAGAACAGTACCGACTGGCGGACCACTGCGCCGCTGATGATGCAGCCGCCGGAAACCATGGAATCGACCGCCATGCCGCGGCGGTCCTCGGAATCGAACACGAACTTGGCCGGCGGCAGTTGCTCCTGGTAGGTCCAGATCGGCCAATCGCGGGCGTACAGGTTGAGATCCGGGGTGACCCGGGCCAGGTCCAGGTTGGCCTCCCAATAGGCATCGACCGTCCCAACGTCGCGCCAATAGGGCGGCTCGGTGGGGCCATGCACGCAACTGTCGGTGAAGCTCTGGGCAAAGACCCGATAGCCGCTGCGCAGCAGACGCGGGATGATGTCCTTGCCGAAGTCGTGCTCGGACTTGGGATCGTCGGCGTCGTAGATCAGCTGTTCGTACAGGAAGGCGGCATTGAATACGTAGATGCCCATTGAGCACAGCGCGATACCTGGCTTGCCCGGCATCTCGTCGGGCTCGGCCGGCTTCTCGGTGAACTCGGTGACCCGGTTGTCATCGTCTACCGTTATCACGCCGAAGGCGCCGGCCGCCTCGGGCACCGGCACCTCGATGCAGGCCACGGTCATGTCGGCGCCGGTACGCACGTGGTGCGCCAGCATCTCGCCGTAGTCCATCTTGTAGACGTGGTCGCCGGCCAGCACCAGGACATGCTCCGGCTTGTAGATGCGCAGGATGTCGAGGTTCTGGTAGATGGCATCGGCGGTGCCGCGGTACCAGGTGTTCTCGTCCAGGCGCTGCGAGGCTGGATGCAGTTCGACGAACTCGTTGAACTCGCCCGACAGGAAGCCCCAGCCACGCTGCACGTGCTTGATCAGGCTGTGCGCCTTGTATTGGGTGATGACGCCGATGCGTCGGATGCCGGAGTTGATGCAGTTGGACAGCGGGAAATCGATGATGCGGAATTTGCCGCCGAACGGCACGGCAGGCTTGGCCCGCCAGTCGGTCAGCTGTTTCAGCCGGCTGCCCCGGCCCCCGGCCAGGATGAGCGCGACGGTATTCTTGGTAAGCAGACTGACGAAACGCGGTTGGTCTTTTTGCAGCACGTGGTTTTCCCTTTACTTATGCGAGGACAGGAGACGGTTTATTGATGTTTTTTCACTATAGTCTGCGATCAGGATGTCCGAAATATCCCGGTACAAAGCTCATTAGCGGATAATGCTACCCATATACCGTTACAAATGACATCGGCAATTCCATGCAAAAATCAAGTATCGAGTCCCTGCTCACGGCCCGCCACCATGATCCCTTTGCCGTTCTTGGCCTGCATACCAGCCACGGCAAGGAGGTCTTGCGGGTGCTGCGTCCGCATGCCGAATCGGTCACCCTACTGCTGCCCGATGGCGACGCTGCCCTGAAACTGGTCGACGAACGCGGCCTGTACGAATGGCGCGGCGAACAGGCCCCGGCCAAGCCGGTCCGGCTGCGGGTACGCGAGGATGGTCGGGACTTCGAGATCGTCGACCCCTATACCTTCCTGCCGGTACTGTCGGAACAGGAACTCTATCTGTTCAACGAGGGCCGGTTGCTCGAGGCCTACAACACCCTGGGCGCACACTCCGCCGTGCTGGAAGGCGTCGAGGGCGTCACCTTCGCGGTCTGGGCACCCAGCGCCGAGCGCATCTCGGTGGTCGGCAGCTTCAACCGCTGGGACGGTCGCACCCACATGATGCGGGTGCGCGGCGGCTCCGGGGTGTGGGAGCTGTTCATCCCCGGCCTGAAACCAGGCGACCTGTACAAGTACGAGATCCGCAACCGCGACAGCGGCGCCATCGTGGTCAAGACCGACCCCTACGGCCAGCGCTTCGAGAAGCGCCCGGGCACCGCGGCCGTGGTACCGGGCCCGAGCGGCCACCAGTGGGGCGACGACGACTGGCTGCGCAGCCGCGCCGAGGCCGACTGGCTGCACGCGCCGATGAACATCTACGAGATCCACGCCGGTTCCTGGCGCCGGCACCCGGACGGCCGCGTGTTCAACTACCGCGAGCTGGCCGATACCCTGGTGCCCTATGTCAAGGACATGGGCTACACCCACATCGAATTCCTGCCCATCACCGAGCACCCGCTGGACGAATCCTGGGGCTACCAGACCACCGGCTATTTCGCCCCCAGCTCGCGTTTCGGCGGACCGGACGACCTGAAATACCTGATCGACGCCTGCCACCAGGCCGGCATCGGCGCCATCCTCGACTGGGTGCCCGGCCACTTTCCGATGGACGCCTGGGCGCTGGCCCGCTTCGACGGCTCGGCCCTGTACGAGCACGAGGACCCGCGCCTGGGCGTGCACCAGGACTGGGGCACCCACATCTTCAACTACGGCCGCAACGAGGTGAAGGGCTTCCTGCTCGCCAGCGCCGACTACTGGCTGCGCGAATACCACTTCGACGGCCTCCGGGTCGACGCCGTGGCCTCGATGCTCTACCTGGACTACTCGCGCAAGGCCGGCGAGTGGCTGCCCAACAAGTACGGTGGCCGGGAGAACCTGGAGGCGATCGCCTTCCTGCGCGAGATGAACGCCATGATCCCCGAGCGCCACCCCGGCGCGCTCACCTTCGCCGAGGAATCGACCGCCTGGCCGATGGTGTCGCGACCCACCTATGTCGGCGGCCTCGGCTTCTCGATGAAGTGGAACATGGGCTGGATGAACGACACCCTGAGCTACGCCAGCCTCGATCCGGTCTACCGCCGCTACAACCACAACAACCTCACCTTCGGCCAGCTCTACGCCTATTCGGAGAACTTCGTCCTGCCCTTCTCGCACGACGAAGTGGTGCACGGCAAGGGTTCCCTGCTCGGCAAGATGCCGGGGGATGCCTGGCAGAAATTCGCCAACCTGCGCCTGCTGTTCGCCTACCAGCTCAGCTCACCGGGCAAGAAGCTCAATTTCATGGGCAACGAGCTCGGCCAGGGACGGGAGTGGAACGACGGCGGCGAACTCGACTGGGGCCTGCTGAAAATCGGCTGGCACCAAGGCGTGCAGCGTTGCCTGAAGGACCTCAACCGGCTCTATCGCGAACTGCCGCAATTGCATGACCAGGACTTCAACTACGACGGCTTCGGCTGGATCGACTGCCACGACGCCGACCAGTCGGTGCTGTCCTTCCTGCGTCGCGACCGCAACGACCGCACCGTGATCTGCGCCTTCAACTTCACCCCGGTGCCGCGCGAGGGCTACCGCATAGGCTGTCCGGCGCCCGGCATGTGGCGGGAAATCTTCAACAGCGACTCCGAGTGGTACGGCGGTTCCAATACCGGCAACGGCACCGGCCTGCTGGCCGAGGAACAGCCCTGGATGGGCTTCCAGCATTCGCTGGTGATCACCCTGCCGCCGCTGGCCGGCGTCATCCTGATGACCGATTGAGCCACAGCGAACGCAAGGCCCGCCTGGAGGCCCTGCTGCTGGGCTTCCAGACGCTCTGGCGGCCGCAACCGTTCAAGATCGAAACGCCGGACTGGTGTACCGAACACCCCGGGCTGAGCGCCGAACTGCTGGCCCTGGACGATGCGGCCGTCGACCGACTGAGCCCCGACAACGAGGCGTTGATCGGCCTGCTTGGACGGCATATCCCCGAATTGGATGAGTTGGCTCGGCTGATCGATCTGCCGCCCGCCTCCCGGGCTTCGCCCCACCCCCTTGAAGACGGCGGCCGCCTGTTCACCGACGTCCCCGGCCGCAAGCAGAGCCAGATCGTGGCCTATGCCGCTGCCTTCGGGCCACCACGTGCACCTGTGCTGGAATGGTGCGCCGGCAAGGGCCATCTCGGCCGCCTGCTGGCACAGCGCTGGCACTGGCCGGTGGCCAGCCTGGAGATCGATGCCGACCTGTGCGAGGCCGGCGAGGACCTGGCCCGGCGGGCGCAGGTCGACTGCATGCAGCACTTCGTCCGCGCCGACGCCCTGGCCGCGGAGTCGGCCCGCCACCTGGCCGGCCGCCATGCCGTCGCCCTGCATGCCTGCGGCGACCTGCACACCCGGCTGATCGGCGCTGCGGCGGCGAACGCCAGCCCGGCCGTCGACCTGGCGCCCTGCTGCTATTACCGCACCGCAAACGAGACCTACCGTCCGTTTGCCGAAACGGCGCTGACGCTGTCGCGCGACGACCTCCACCTCGCCGTGACCGAGACCGCGACTGCCTCGGCGAAACAGCAAAGGCAGTCGCGCCAGGCCCAGGCCTGGAAGCTGGCCTGGGTGGAACTGCGCAAGTCACTGACCGGGGAGACCGGCTACACGCCCTTCCCACCCGTGCCAGAGGCCTGGCTGCGCTGCAGCTTCGGCGAGTTCATCGATCACATGCTGGAGCGCGCCGGTCTCGTCATGCCCGCGCAGGCGGGCATCCAGCCGAATGCAACCGGGCTCCAGCCTGCGCGGGAACGACGAGACCTGTTTGCGCACTTCGAGGCCATCGGCCACGCC
>JBAZLW010000181.1:0-5725 GCA_041650095.1 Hydrogenophilaceae bacterium
GGATGGCAAGGCTGGCTCCACCCTGATGCTGCACAACCTGCCAGGCCTGGCCTGCGAACGGGTGCTGCTGGTCGGCCTGGGCAAGGAAAATGAGGTCAACGACAAGGCCTATCGGGATGCCGTCCGTGCGGCGGTCAAGGCCGCCAGTGGCACCGGCGCCACCGAGGCGGCGTTGTTTCTGGTCGAGGTTCCGGTCGGAGAGCATGGTACGGACTGGAAGGCCGAGCAGATCGCCCTGTCGGCCGGAGAGGTGCTGTATCGGTTCGACCGTCTGAAGAGCCAGAAGGACGAGACCAGGACGTGCCTGGGCAAGCTGACCATCGTGGTCGGCGCGGACGCGGCCAAGGCGGCCAAGTCCGCCGTTGCCCGCGGCCAGGCCATCGTCAACGGTGTCAATCTGGCCAAGGATTTGGGCAACCTGCCCGGCAACCACTGCACGCCGACCTACCTGGCCGATCAGGCCAAGGTCGTGGCCAAGGCCGGCAACCTGAAGATCCAGGTCCTGGAACAGAAGGACCTGGAAAAACTCGGCATGGGTTCGTTCCTGTCGGTGGCCAAGGGCTCAGACCAACCGCCCAAGTTCGTCGTCATGCAGTACCACGGCGGCGCCAAGGGTGATCAGCCGGTGGTTCTGGTCGGCAAGGGCATCACCTTCGACTCCGGTGGCATCTCGCTCAAGCCGGCCGCCGAGATGGATGAGATGAAGTACGACATGTGCGGCGCCGCCTCGGTGCTGGGCACCATGCAGGCCGTCGCTGAGCTGAAGCTGCCGCTCAACGTGGTCGGCCTCATCCCGACCTGCGAGAACCTGCCCAACGGCCGCGCCAACAAGCCGGGCGACATCGTTACCTCGATGTCGGGCCAGACCATCGAGGTGCTCAATACTGATGCCGAGGGCCGCCTGATCCTGTGCGACGCCCTGACCTACGCCGAGCGCTTCGAGCCGGCTGCGGTGATCGACATCGCCACCCTGACCGGCGCCTGCGTGATCGCCCTGGGCCACGTCGTGTCCGGCCTGCTCGCCAACGACGATGCCCTGGCGCGCGAGGTCTACCAGGCCGGCGAGGAGGCGGGCGACCGTTGCTGGCAGTTGCCGCTGCTGGAAGACTACCAGGAGCAGTTGAAGAGCAACTTCGCCGACATGGCCAACATCGGCGGTCGCGCCGCCGGCACCATCACTGCCTCGGCCTTCCTGTCGCGCTTTACCAAGAAGTACAAGTGGGCGCACCTGGATATCGCCGGGACGGCCTGGAAGTCGGGCAAGGAAAAGGGTGGCACCGGCCGGCCGGTGCCGTTGCTGGTGCACTTTCTGGCGGGGCGGGCGAAGAAGTAAGCGGCGCATTTCTCCCCTCGCCCCTTGAGGGACCAGCCCGCAGGGCGCAGGACGCAACGGAGTTGCGGTCCCGAGCACAGCGAGGGATGGGCCGCAGGCCCACAGAGGGGTTGGGGGTGAGGGGTGTGCCCGGCTAGGGTTGATCTAGTTGTTTTGGGCGGCCCAGGCCGGGGGCGCCCGGCAGCGCCCTACTTTCTTTGCTCGTGCAAAGAAAGTAGGCAAAGAAAGCACGCCCCGCATCCGTCGAAACCCCGAGGATTCCGGTCTCGGCCGGGCGGCGAAAGAACTCGCTGCGCTCAGACACCTTTCGCCGACTGCCCCCGGCCAAGCCCGAAATCCTCGGCTCCGGCTGAAGGGGTGCACACCCGAGGTCCATGTCCGTGTTTACTGTGACCGGACGGCGTCATTTGCTTCAATAGTCAATAAAAATCATAAGGTTGTATTCTGGGATGGTTGCCAAATTGGTTGTTGCGGTCTTTGCGCTCACTCTCTTCATTGCAGGGTGTGTTGCCATATTGGTCTTGATGGGGCCATTTGGGATGTTGTCCATCCTGTATCTCTTGGTGACGGTGCCGTTCGCGTATATGGTGATCAATCTGGTTCGGGGCAAGACCAAGCTGGTCGATTTGCCTGGACGTAGAACGACAATGGGACGCTTGTTTATATTGCTAGGCTTGTCGTTTTGTGCGCTGGCGGGCCTTCTCGCATTCATCGGATATTGGTTGACCGGTAGTCACTACGCCGCCGTGAAGATATTGAAATTCTTCTTCTTCCTTGGCGTGTTGTTTATGATCTTTTCCGGTTTGAGATTTGATGCGCGATAAGCAAACCCTCCACCGCTTGCGGGAGAGGGTGTGGGTTTACCATCCCCTCTGAGCCGCCAATTTTTCCGTCAGCGTTCGGGGGCAGTCGGCGAGCACTGTCTGAGGCCGCAGGCCGAGTTGCGCAGCCGCCCGAACGTTGGCGGAAAAATTGGGAACCCGAAGGGCGGCGAAGCGGGGAGTGCTTTCTTTGCTTACTTTCTTTGCACGAGCAAAGAAAGTAATGCGCCTGCCGGGCGCCCCCGGCCTATGCCGGCAGCCAAGACAGTTAACGGCAAGAAAAACCAAACCCTGGATTGCCACGGCGGCTGCGCCGCCTCGCAATGACGGCATTGCCCTTGTTGTGCGGGCCTTCCTTATTCCGGCACCAGCACCGTATTCCTGGCCTCCGGCAGCAAGTTCGGATAATCCCTCGACGCATGCAGCCCGCGGCTCTCATGCCGCAACTGCGCGCATCGCACCATCAGGTCGGCGGTCTCGACCAGGTTGCGCAATTCGATCAGGTCGTTGCCGACCCGGAAGTTGCTGTAGTACTCGTTGATCTCTTCCCTGAGCAGGCGGATGCGGTGCGCCGCGCGCTCCAGACGCTTGTTGGTGCGCACGATGCCGACGTAGTCCCACATGAAACTGCGCAGCTCGTGCCAGTTGTGGGTAATGACGATCTGCTCGTCGGCGTCGGTGACCCGGCTTTCGTCCCAATCGGGTAGTTCCGGCGTCTCGGCCGGCCGGCTCTGGGCGATGTCGGCGGCGGCGGCGCGGCCGTAGACCAGGCATTCGAGCAGGGAGTTGCTGGCCAGGCGGTTGGCGCCGTGCAGGCCGGTGCAGGTGGTCTCGCCAATGGCGTAGAGGTTGTCGAGATCGGTGCGACTGTTCCGGTCGACCATGACGCCACCGCAGGTGTAGTGGGCGGCCGGGGCGACCGGGATCCATTCCTGGGTGATGTCGATGCCGAGTTCCATGCAGCGGGCATAGATGTTGGGGAAGTGGGCGACGATGAACTTGGCCGGCTGGTGGGTGATGTCCAGATAGACGCAGTCGAGGCCGCGCTTCTTCATCTCGAAGTCGATGGCGCGGGCGACGATGTCGCGCGGGGCGAGTTCGGCGCGCTGGTCATGCTCGGGCATGAAGCGGCTGCCGTCAGGCAGGCGCAGGATGGCGCCTTCGCCGCGCATGGCCTCGGTGATCAGGAAAGACTTGGCCTGGGGGTGGTACAGACAGGTGGGGTGGAATTGCACGAACTCCAGGTTGGCGGCCCGGCAGCCGGCCCGCCAGGCCATGGCGATGCCGTCGCCGGTGGCGGTGTCCGGGTTGGAGGTGTACAGGAAGACCTTGCCGGCGCCGCCGGTGGCCAGCACGGTGTGGCCTGCAGCGATGGTCTCGACTTGGTCGGTTTCGCTGTCGAGCACATAGGCGCCATAGACGCGCCGTTCGGGTAGACCGAGTTTCCTGCCGGTGATCAGGTCGATCGCGATGTGGCGTTCCTTGAATTCGATGTTGGGCGCGGCACGCAGCCGGGCCATCAGGGTGTCCTGGACGCCGGCGCCGGTGGCGTCGGCGACGTGGAAGATGCGCCGCTGGCTGTGGCCGCCCTCGCGGGTGAGGTGGTAGCCGTTCGCTTCCCGGTCGAACGGCACGCCCTGCCAGATCAGCCATTTGATCGCCTCCGGACCGTGCTCCACGACGTAGCGGACGGCCGCCTCGTCGCACAGACCGGCGCCGGCGACCAGGGTGTCGTTGATGTGGTTGGCGAAACTATCCTCGCTGGAAAACGCCGCGGCGATGCCGCCCTGGGCCATGGCGCTGGAACTGTCCGTGAAGGTCTTCTTGGTGATCATCAGCACCTTGAGGTGCTCGGGCAGGGACAGCGCCAGGGTGCAGGCGGCAAGGCCGGAGCCGATGATCAGGACGTCGAAAGTCTGCATGGTCGGTGGGGGAACTTCCATGGATCAGGGTGTGTCAGTAGGGCAGTGCTGGCGCTTCATGACGGTTATACTAGCCCGGTTTTGAAATGGAAAGGGTTGGGCTACGGGCGTCGACGTCCAAGGCGTATTCGATCATGAGCGAGCAGGACATAGACCGGCAACTGGTGGAAAAGGCGCGCGCAGGCGACAAGCGTGCCTTTGGGCTGCTGGTCGAGAAGTATCAGCGCAGGTTGTTCAGGCTGCTGTCGCGTATGGTCCGCGATCCTGAAGAGGTCGAGGATATCGCCCAGGAAACCTTTATCAAGGCCTACCGGGCGTTGCCGAATTTCCGTGGTGACGCGGCCTTCTATACCTGGCTGTACCGGATTGGCGTGAATACGGCCAAGAACTATCTGGCTACACGCAAGAAGGCGATGCCGACGATCAGCGATCAGGCCATGAGTGATGACGACGAGCCTGACGAACGCCTGGTGGCCCGGGACATCAGTACGCCGGAGACGGAGTTGATGTCCAAGCAGATTGCCATGGCGGTGAATCAGGTCGTCGAGGCACTGCCGGAAGAGTTACGCACCGCCATCACCCTGCGGGAGATGGAGGGGCTGAGTTATGAGGAGATCGCCGAGATGATGGGTTGCCCCATCGGTACGGTTCGGTCCCGGATTTTCCGGGCACGCGAGGCGATCGCCGCCAAGTTGCGGCCATTCCTTGGTACGTCCGAAGACAAGAGGTGGTGAAGATGGACAAACTGAACGCACAACGCCTGCCTGATACCGATGCCGACGCATGGCTTTCTGCGCTGTTCGACGGCGAGCTCGGTCCCGATGAATCGAAACGCGGCATTGCCCATGCCGTCAAGGAGGCCGAGGCCGCGCGCCTGTGGGCGGAATACAGTCTGATCGGCGACGTCATGCGCGGATGCAAGCTCGAGCGCCCGGGCTTCAATGCCCGTATTCGTGCCGCACTGGCCGAGGAGCCGACCGTGTTGGCGCCCATGCCGGCCGAGCCGGAGCATCATCGACCCTATTACATGATGGCCGCGGCGGCGGCCGTCGCGGCCATCGCCTGGACCGTTATCTACGTATCGCCCCAGGGCGGTGGGGAACCGGCCGTCACGGTGGCCGCCAACGATATCCCCGCCACCGTTGCTCGGGCTTCGAATAACGAGGCGCAGCCCTATTTGGCGGCGCATCAGGACTACGCCTATGCCGTGGCGGATGAACCGGAAATGCGCTTCACCCAGGTCTCTCTCGCCGGAGGAGGTCAATGATTTACCTGTGGGCGCTGGCACTGGCCGCGGCATTTGCCGTTCCAGCCTGGGCCCGCGGCGATATCTCGGATGCCGAGGCGGTTTCCTGGTTGCAGCGTATCTCCGATGCCTCACGCAAGTTGCCCTATGAAGGGATCTTCGTCATGCAGATGGGCGACCGCATGAAGACCGTGCAGGTGGAAAATCATGCCAACGGTCCGTCCAGCAGCAGCCGCCTGGTGGTCCTGGATGGACGGCAACGCGAGATCCGCTGTTACCGGAACAAGTCGGTGACCCTGGTATGGGATGCCAAGGGGCAAAGGCTGGAGCGACGCCTGGGTAGCCGGCACTTCCCCGACCTGTTGCCGGACAATACGGCCAAGCTGGTCGAGAACTATGCCTT
>JBAZLW010000182.1:0-5700 GCA_041650095.1 Hydrogenophilaceae bacterium
GGAACCGACGATGGCCAGCACCAGGACGAAGATGACCGAGACGTACAGGTTGGAGCCGTCATCGCCCCAGGTTCGCTTGATGTTCTCCATGATGTGGGCGCCGTAGAGTACGCCGACCTCGGCCGAGGCGCCCAGGATCAGGCCCAGCTTCACGTCGACCTGGCCATACTTGTAGCGCTTCATGGCGCCGACCAGCGACTTCGGGAATTTGTGGCACATGTTCGAGGCCACCGCGACGATGCCGGGTACCCCGATGCTCATCATCGCCGGGGTCAGCACGAAGGCGCCGCCCGAGCCGATGAATCCGGACACCAGCCCGCCGACGAAGCCGACAAAGAACAGGAACAGGATCTTGGTCAGGTCCAGGTCGATGAAGTTGACTGCCGAGATATCCACGATAGCCGCCTTTCAGTGCTGGTTGGCCCGGATGCCCATGACATCCCAGAAACCGCCGGTGAAGCCGCCATGGAAGTAAGAGAAGGCGAAGGCGAAGGCGATCGGGATGATGAATGACCAGTGGCCGTGCTGGGTGACGCCGACGATGGCGTCCTCGAACAGGAACATGAAGAGGTAGAGCAGGACGGTGACGATGCCGAAGAGTCCGAGGCGGGCCAGTTTGCTGCGAGTGGAAGTGTTGGTCATGAATTGCTCCGGTGTTTGTGGGAGGGTCGACTGGTATCTAGCAGTCGGCGTGCCAGGACGTAACTCATTGATTATTAATATAGGCAATGCAATAACAGGCAAAGATGTTAAAATATGCAACATACAGGTAAATAAATGCACGGCGATGAGCGCACGACTGCTGATAGTGGATGACGACAAGGTGGCTCTGGCCAATCTGGCCCTGGCCATGCGTCGTGCCGGCTACCGGGTACAGACCGCCGCCAACGGCGAGGCCGCCTGTGCGCTGCTCAGGCGGGAGCGCTACGACGTGGTGCTGACCGACCTGAAAATGCCGGGCATCGACGGGCTGGGGGTATTGCGCTGCTGTCACGAACAGCAGTCGGACGCCGAGGTGATCGTGCTGACCGCCTTCGCCAGCCTGGACAGCGCGGTCGATGTGATGCGCGAGGGCGCCTTCAATTATCTGGCCAAGCCCTACCGTCTCGACGAGGTTCGCGTCGTGGTGGCGGAGGCGGTGGGCAAGGTCAGCCTGCGGGCAGAGAACCGCCGTTTGCGCGAGGCCCTGGACAGCGTGCACGGGCCGGTCCGCATCATCACCCGCGACCCGGTCATGCTGAGCCTGATGGAGATGGCCAGACGGGTGGCGCCGACCGGCTGCAACGTGTTGATCACCGGCGAATCGGGCACCGGCAAGGAGTTGTTCGCGCGCTACCTGCATGCCCATAGCGACCGGCCGGACGGGCCGTTCATGGCGGTCAACTGCGGTGCCTTGCACGACGATCTGCTGGCCAACGAGTTGTTCGGCCACGAGAAGGGCGCCTTTACCGGGGCCACCGGCGACAAGCCGGGGCTGATCGAGGCGGCCGGCGGCGGCACCCTGTTCCTCGACGAGGTGACCGAGATGTCGCCCGGCATGCAGGTCAAGCTGTTGCGGGTCATCCAGGAGCGTGAATTGCTGCGCGTCGGCGGCACCAGGACGGTCCGGGTCGACGTGCGCTTCATCGCCGCCACCAACCGGGACGTGCCCCAGGTGGTGGCGTCCGGCCAGTTCCGCCAGGACCTGTTCTATCGCATGAACGTGGTCAATTTCGATCTGCCGCCCCTGCGCGCGCGGCGCGACGACGTGCCGCCGCTGGCCGAGTTTTTCCTCAGCCGGGCGGCCGCCTACATGCGCAAGGAGGTGCGGGCGATCACCCGCGAGGCGATGGATTGCCTGGCCGGCCACGATTACCCGGGCAACGTGCGCGAACTGCTCAACCTGGTGGAGCGTGGCGTGGCGGTGACCACCGGCTCGGAGATGGGCCTGGAGCACCTGCCGGCCGAGCTGAGCCGGCGTCAGGCGGATACCGGCTACAGCCGCAAGGAGGGCCGGGTCTCCACGCAGGAGGAACACGAGGAGGCTTACATCCGCTGGGTGCTGAGCGAGGCCGGCGGCAATCAGAGCCTGGCCGCGAAATGGCTCGGCATCAACCGGGTGTCGCTCTGGCGCAAGCTGAAGGATCGCCTGAGCGCCTAGCCCGGTTCGTAGTGCTACCACAAAACACCATGTTGTATTAGAATGCAATCATGATGTTGCAAAAAGTAATCTCACTGTCAAATGTAACCTGCCCACTCTGGGTCTACCGCGTGTTTCCGTTCATGCGCTGGTGGCCCATGGTGGACAAGGCCACCACCCAGTCCGACCTGATGGCGGGCATCACCGGGGCCTTGATCGTCCTGCCCCAGGCGGTCGCCTTCGCCACTATCGCCGGCCTGCCGCCGGAGTACGGCCTTTACGCGGCCATGGCGCCGGCGATCGTCGCCGCCCTGTTCGGCTCTTCCTGGCACCTGGTGTCCGGCCCCACCACGGCGATCTCCATCGCGGTGTTCGCCTCGGTCAGCCCTTATGCCCATCCGGGTTCGCCGGAATTCATCGGCCTGGTGCTGACCATGACCTTCCTGACCGGCCTGTTCCAGTTGATCCTCGGTTTGGCGCGCATGGGGGTGCTGGTCAATTTCATTTCCCATACCGTGGTGATCGGCTTTACCGCCGGCGCCGCCATGCTCATTGCGGGCAGCCAGATCAAGAACTTCTTCGGACTGGATATCCCGCGCGGCACCCCCTTCTTCAAGGTGCTGGAACTGTTCGTCGAGCAGCTTGGCCAGATCAATCCCTATGTCACGGCGGTGGCCGTGATCACCCTGCTGTCCGGTATTGCGGTCAAGCGCTGGGCGCCCAAGCTGCCCTACATGATCGCCGCCATGACCGTCGGCAGCCTGGTCGCACTGGCCGTCAATGCCGAGTTCGGCGCCGAGGTGACCCAAATCAGGACGGTCGGCGCCCTGCCGGCCGGCTTGCCGCCCCTGTCGATGCCCGACTTCTCCTTCCACGGCCTGTCCCAGATGATGTTCCCGGCCCTGATCATCACCATGCTGGCGTTGACCGAGGCGGTGTCCATCTCGCGCGCGGTGGCCGCCCGCTCGGGCCAGCACATCGACGGCAACCAGGAGTTCATCGGCCAGGGTCTGTCCAACATTGTCGGCAGCTTCTTCTCCGGCTATGCCGCGTCCGGCTCGTTCAACCGCAGCGGGGTCAACTATGCCGCCGGCGCGAGGACGCCGCTGGCGGCGGTGTTCGCCTCGGTCTTCCTGGCCGTCATCCTATTGCTGGTGGCGCCGCTGGCCGCCTACCTGCCCACCGCCGCCATGGCCGGCATCCTGTTCCTGGTCGCCTGGGGCTTGATCGACACCCACCACATCGGCCTGCTGCCCAAGGTCAGCCGGCAGGAAACGGTGGTGCTGTGGGTGACCCTGATCGGCACCCTGGTCGATCTGGAAAAGGGCATCTTCTTCGGCATCGCTCTGTCACTGGCGCTTTATCTGTATCGCACCTCGCGGCCGGCCATGGAGCCGGTGCTGCCGGATGCCCTGCCCAACAGCGACCATTACTTCACGGTCGATGACCAGCGGGAGTGCCCGCAGATCCGCTTCATCCGCCTGAACGGCTCGATCTTCTTCGGCGCAGTGGCCCATCTGCAGCAGCAAATCCAGGAGATCGAGGCGAGCGAGCCCGAACTCAGGCACATGGTCATCGTCGCCAGCGGAATCAACTTCGTCGACCTGGCCGGCGCGGAATTCATCGCCGAACAGGCACGGCACTGGCGCATGAAGGGCGGTGGTCTCTACTTCTACCGCATGAAGCCGGCGGTCGCCGAGATGCTGCAAAAGGGCGGCTACATGGCTGACGTGAAGGAATACAACCTGTTCCCGGTCGGAGTCCGGCCGATCGACATCCTCGCCACGCGGCTGGATCGGGCCGCTTGCACCGACTGCCCGCACAAGGTGTTTTCGGGTTGCCGGGTCGGCGAGGCGGAAGTCGAGCCGGACTGGCAGAAGGTGGCGGCTTGACCGGGCCAAGTCAACGGAGGATGCAATGAATGCGATAACCATGTCCAAGTCCTTGTCTCAACAAGGTGCCTTCGCCGCGTTGCGGCGAGTCCTGTACAAATTCCTGCTGGCGCTCGGCCTGGGCCAGGATGGCCCCGCCGGCCAGTTGCCCGAGGACATGATCACCCGGCAGGTCTGATTGCCGACCGGGGGTGTTGCGGCCGGTGGGCAGGTTAGAATGCTGCCATGATCCGACGCAATCCCAACGGCGACCTCCCGGTCGTCCACGACACTGCCTTCGTCGATCCCACCGCCATCCTGTGCGGCAAGGTGGTCGTCGAGGCCAACGTATTCATCGGCCCCTATGCCGTGATCCGTGCCGACGAGGTGGACGACGATGGCGCCATGGAGCCCATCGTCATCGGCGCCAATTCCAACATCCAGGATGGCGTGGTCATCCATTGCAAGGCCGGCGGCGGCGTCAGCATCGGTCGCAGCACCTCGATCGCCCATCGCTCCATCGTCCACGGTCCCTGCGTGGTCGGCGACAATGTCTTCATCGGCTTCAACTCGGTGTTGTTCAACTGCGCGGTGGGCGAGGGCTCGGTGGTGCGCCACAACTCGGTGGTGGAGGGCTGCCACGTGCCGCCCGGCTTCCATATACCCTCCACGACCAATATCCACTGCGACGCCGATCTGGCCAGGATCGAGCCGGTCACCCCCGACCAGGCCGGCTTCTCGGAAAGTGTGGCCCAGGCCAACATCGAGCTGGTGAAGGGGTACAAGCGGATACGCAACGAGTTCTAGGGCGGGGAACCGTCCGAGCTGCTACCCGTGGTTTCAGCCGGTCCTTGATCAAGAGTGCCCTGGCCGTACGGGCGAAGCTCAGCCGCGGTCGATTGGGTTTGCGGCCATAGCCGGAAGCATTATGATGGGGTGACGGCTTCCTCGCCGGTTGCGTGGATGGCCACCTCGGACTGATTGGACAGTTCCTGTCGACAATGAGATCGCGCTTCGTATCGATCCTGATGCTTTTCTGGCTGGCGGTGCTGGCCGCTTCACTGCTATGGAACTGGCGTCAGGTGGACGAGACCGTCCTGGAGCTGGCGCGTACCGTGGCGAAATCCCATTTCGACAAGGATCTGCTGTTCCGGCGCTGGGTGGCCATGCGCGGTGGCGTTTATGTGCCGCCGACGGCGGAAACCCCGCCCAATCCGCACCTCGCCTTCCTCAAGGCGCGCGATGTAACCACCACGACCGGGCAGGCGCTGACCCTGGTCAACCCGGCCTATATGACCCGGCAGGTCTATGAACTGGCTGCCAATGAGTATGGTGTGCAAGGCCACATCACCAGCCTCAAGCCGCTGCGTCCGGAAAACCGTCCCGATGCCTGGGAGAGGCAGGCGTTGCTGGCCTTCGAGGCTGGGGCCAAGGAAGTGGCTACGCTCGAAACCGTGGCCGGACAACCCTACCTTCGCTATATGCACGGCATGGTCACCGAGGCCCCCTGCCTGAAGTGTCATGCCAAGCAAGGTTACAAGGTCGGCGATGTCCGCGGCGGCATCAGCGTGACGGTGCCCTTCGCCCCCTATGTCAGGATCGCCGAGGCCCAGCATCGGTCGTTGCTGCTGGGCCATCTGGGTATCGGCTTCTTGGGCTTGACCGGCCTGTGGCTGGGCGGGAGTCGTCTGCGCCGCTCGGAACAACGGA
>JBAZLW010000183.1:0-5699 GCA_041650095.1 Hydrogenophilaceae bacterium
GTTCGCCCGGGAGAACACCCGTACCTTCCGCGAGGTGCTGCCGATGGAGATCTGGGAGCGCATCAACGGCATGTACCTGTACATCCGCCAGAGCGCGAAGAAGGCCACCCGGGGACGCAGCGAGCGCTACGAGGTGCTCAACGGCGTGATCGAGCGGCGCCAGTCCATCGTCGGCCTGCTGATGGGGTCGATGAGCCACGATATCGCCTACCAGTTCCTCAAGCTCGGCCGCAACCTGGAACGCGCGGACATGACCACCCGCATCGTCGACGTCAACTCCGCCGTGGTGCTGCCCACCGATCCGGTACTGGCGGTGCCGGCCATGGAGCGGTTATGGATGAGCACCCTGAACGCCTTGTCGGCCTATCAGATGTACCGCTGCCATGTCGGCGTCCACGTCCGTGCGCACGACGTGGTGCAATTCCTCCTGAAGGATCCGCACTTCCCGCGTACCGTGCATCATTGCCTGGACGAGATCGAAGGTTGCCTGTCGGTACTGCCAAGCAACCAGGAGGCCATGCGGGCTGCTCGCCATGCCTGGCGCAGGTTGGACCGGATGAACCTGAACGGCCTCGCTCCGGTGGTGCTGCACGAATACCTCGACCAGGTCCAGGCCGACCTGGGCGCCATCCACGATGCCGTGTCGCGGCATTATTTCTATCTCCACCATACCCCGGCCACGGCCTCCGGAGACAACCAGTAACATGTCCGCCTCCCTGCAATTCCCGCGCTACGGCGACAAGGCCAACTCGGCCTTCTTCGATGAGTTCCTGGTCAAGCTGCTGGAGGAGCGCGACCGGATCGGTCTCACCGAGGCCATCCGCCAGATCGACGCCCTGATGATCACCGTCGAGCCCGGCAACGCGCTGGCCTATGTCGGCGAGCTGTGCCTGATGACGCCGTACACCTACCTGGTCACCCTGGAGTCGCAGGACCACTACACCCACGTCCTGCGCATCGACATGAGCGCGCCGGACATCCTGCTGCGCGAGGTCAAGGACCCCAACACCCGCGGCATCTTCCGCAGCCTCAACGAGGTCTATCCGATCGGTGCCCACAAGCCCAACTCGCGCTACATGGGCGAGGTGTTCCGGGTCGACAACGTGCACGAGGTGGTGGAGTTGCAGAAGTCGCGCGATATCCGTTTCTTCAACCAGGAGCAGATCCGCAAGCTGGAACTGCCGGGCAACATGGCGGTGGTCAAGCCCAGCCCCTACACCCACAACATCGTCGGCTACTGGGAGCGGCCCGAGTCGGACATCCGGGTCTACGCCCTGGGCTGGAGCGCGATCCGCGCCGATGTCGACCGGGCCTGCCAGGAGGCCAAGGAGACCCAGGCCAGGCTGGGCCTAGACAAGATGCTGCTGCCCATCGACCACCTGGCCACCCGGGTCTATTCGCAGAACCGCGAGGCGGCGATCCTGGAATACCTGACCCTGACCAGCTACTACTACTGGGGCTCGTACGACATCGCCGACCAGAACTCCAGCACCAACGTCACCAAGAGCGTGCACCACGCCAACGAGCTGGAATCCCCGGCCAAGGTGTTCACCGCCGCCAACCACCCCTATTTCGTCAACCACCTGCTCAAGCTGCCCAGCCCGACCGAGCAGTTCGTGCGCAACTTCGGCCCCCGTCTGCACCACCTGGCGGTGGCGGTGGCGGACGGCGAAGTCCCGGGAGAAAACGGCAAGGCAGCCCGGCCCAACATCGACTACGTGGTCGACAGCCTGCGCCATTGCGGCCAGGACTTCCTGCTCGACGTCATCGGCTCGAAGGAGGAGGGCCTCAAGCAGATCTTCTCCAGCGCCTCGGAGTATTCCAGCCTGATCGTCGAATACGTGCAGCGCTTCGGCGACTTCCAGGGCTTCTTCACCAAGGACAACGTGTCCGAGCTGACCCACGCCGCCGGCGTGGACGAGACCCTCAAGGCCCTGCAGGCCGAGTCCTCCTGAACCGCGGCGCCCTAGCCGACCAGTCCTTCCGCCTGCATGGCGGCCTGCACCGCCGGCCGCTCGGCGATCCGCGCCATGTAGTCCCGGATGCTGGGCCACGGCCCCAGGTCGATCTGGAACAGGCCGCACCAGCGCAGGACGGTAAACAGGTAGGCGTCGGCAATGCTGAATGCGTCACCCATCAGGAACGGCCGCTCGGCCAGTTGCCCGTCCAGCCAGCCGGCGCGGCGGCTGAACAGGGCGATGCGATCGGCCTTCCAGTCCGGGCTGGCCTTCGGGTTGAACAGCGCCCCCAGAGTCTTGTGGATCTCGGTGGCGATGAAGTTGAGCCATTCCATCAGCCGGTAGCGCGCCAGGCTGCCGGCCGGCGGGGCGAGGCCCGAGCCCGGCTTGTGGTCGGCCAGGTATTGCAGGATCACGGCGTCCTCGGTGAGCACTTCGCCGTCGTCCAGACGCAGGGCGGGGACATAGCCCTTGGCGTTGACCTGCTTGTAATCCTCCCCACTGGCGGTGGTCTGGCTGGCAAAGTCCACCTGGTCGAGATCGAAGGCATAGCCCGCCTCGCGCAGCGCGATATGCACCGCCATGGAACAGGCGCCGGGGTAGTAGTAGAGCTTCATGGTGACTCCTCTCTTGGATATGGGCGGTTATTCCGTCGCCGCTGACCGGTCGGCGGAATAGGGCTTCGACAACCACAGTCAGGGGCGAGTTGCCCCGTCATTGGGAAAGGGGATGTCCGGCATCGCGTTACCGGACAAGCGCATAAAGAACCTGGTCTATCAATTGGCCATCCTTGAGGACGCTCTTGCGAAGGATGCCTTCCCGTATGAAGCCGGCTTTTTCGAGCACTCGCATGGAGGCAGGATTCCAGGCGAACACGGGGGCCTCCAGGCGTCCCAGATCGAAGTGGGACAACGCATATTCCGATGCGGCACGTACGGCAGCCGTCATGATTCCACGTCCCCAATAGTCTTCGCCGAGCCAGTAGCCGAAGTGTCCGGACTTGGCAAAGATGCCTTCGCCGAGATCGACGCCGATCCCACCGGCAGCGGTGCCGTCGACCTCGATAGCCCAATGGGTGGGTTCGGGCATGGCGGCCAGAAAAGTGAACCAGCTCCTGGCGTCAGCCTGCGTGAAGGGATATGGGAAGCGGTGATGCAGATTCCGCCAGATGTTCCGATTGTCGGCGGCGGCAATCAAGGCGGCCTCGTCGCTGGGCTGCCAGTCACGGATGGCGCACAGGCCACACTCTATTCGCATTGCGCTGAGCAACGTTGAGATATTTAACGTTATGGTGCAATGCGCGACATGAATTGCATTGCGCGCTCGTGTGCCGCATTTATTTCCTCTTTCGTATATCCATTATTTGCGCAATGTTTTTCCGACAATGGTGGGTGGTAACCGTTTCTAGCATTTTGTAAAGCTGGGCGGTACGGTACATGCCACTTTGGAGATGCATAGTTGTTAAACCAGTTGTTGTACTCATACCAATTTGGTTTTGGTGTTGTGCGCTGAAGTTGTGCTTGGGATGAGCATTTCGCTCTGTATAGCTCAAAGCTAACCAAGATGACCTCAAAGTCACGATCTTTAAACAAAACCTCCGAATCAGCCCATTTACCATCTGAACTTTGAAATGCAACATTTGTCCCGTTAAAGGCGCCTAAAACCCATACAAATAAAAATACTGCAATAAGAACTAGTACAGCACCTATCTTTGCACTAATAACGACAAAACTCATAAATAAGCCACGGCGAGTACCATTTTGCTCGGCCAAGGTTATTCGTACAGCGCTATAGGCAATAACAGCAGGTATCGCAGCTGCAACAATTATTATGAAAAATAATGTCATTAACGCCGTCACGTTAGCCACCCTAACATTTAACCAAGCACCGGTCGGTCCGGACATTTATTAATATTGAGACGGCCCTGATCGTCGACTGTCGATTTGATTATTCATTGATTTCCTCTCCCTCTGTCCGGCCGTCTGGGTACCTCGAAATCCCGTCATTCCCGCGCAGGCGGGAATCCAGTTCATTGTTCTTACTGGGTTGCTCCCGCCTACGCGGGAGCGACGAAACGAGGGTTTTTCGAGGTGCCGATCTATGTATGGAAAAGGTGGACGCGGACCGGCCGCCCTTCTGTTCGATGCATTATGTTCCAACTTATTTTCCACTGCCATAACCGAGAGCATCATGGCGTAGTCGCCTGCGGGAAAGCCGTTCAGCGCCGCCGGTTTGCCCGGTTTCAACGCCCGATTTGCGCCGGTGAGTCGATGTCCCGCAGGATGCCCTGATCGGCGCAGGGCAGCAGGACGACCTCGGCGGCATGGTCTGCCAGCAGGTGCCGGGCGCCTTCGTCGCCTCCCAGCGCCATGATCTCCTCGCGGTAGGCCCGGCCGAAGGCCACAGGGTGGCCGCGCCGGCCCTGATGCGTCGGTGCGGCGATGCTGCGCGGCCCGGTGACCGCCCCGGCCACGGCCTGGATGGTCGCGGAGGCGATCCAGGGCATGTCGGCCAGGGCGATGAGCCAGCCGTCCGCCGCTGCGGACTGCGCCACGCCCCAGGCCAGGCTGGCGCCCATGCCGTCGGCGGCGTGCGGGCAGACGGCCACGTTCAGGCCCGCCTGTTCCAGCAGGGCGATGAGCTCGGCATCCTCGCCGTTGACCACGGCCAGGGCGTCGGGCAGGGCGGCGACGAGGTTGCGGGCGGCGGCCAGGGCCATGGGAGTGCCGTCCGGCAGGGGGTGGCGCAGTTTGTCGGCGCCGAAACGACTGCCCCGGCCGGCCGCGAGCAGGATGCCCTGCATCAGGCGCAGGCCAGCGAGGACGCCGAGGCCGGCACAGTCAGATTCATTTGCACGCCGTGGCGCAGGGCGGTGACCTCGGCCAGGATGGCGAGGGCGATCTCGGCCGGGGTCTTGCCGCCCAGGGGATAGCCGACCGGGCCGTGCAGGCGGTCCACCTGTTCGGGCGCCAGGCCCAGTTCGAGCAGGCGCTGGCGCCGTTTGTCCTGGCTGCGCCGGGAGCCCAGCGCGCCGACGTACCAGGCCGGGGAACCGAGCGCTTCCATCAGGGCCAGGTCGTCCAGCCTGGGGTCGTGGGTCAGGGCCACCACCAGGGTACGGGCGTCGGTGGCCAGGGTCCTCACCGCGTCGTCGGGCATCTCGGGCAACAGCCGGGCGCCGTTCGCCGGCCAGGAGGCGCGGTATTCCTCCCGCGGTTCGCAGACCAGGACTTCGTAGTCCAGGGCCTGGGCCATGCCGGCCAGGAAGCGGGTGATCTGGCCGGCGCCGATGGCGAGCAGGCGCCAGCGGGGGCCGAACAGGCGGCTCAGCCGGCGGCCGTCGAATTCGCAGCCGTCGCCGGCCGGGCCGTCGTCGTAGCCGACCTGGCCGGTCTCCAGGTCCAGGGTGCGGCGCAGGCAGCGACGCCGGGACAGGGCCGAGTGGACGGGGGCCAGGCCGGCGGCCGTGGCCAGCGGTTCCAGCACCAGTTCCAGGGTGCCGCCGCAGGGCAGGCCGAAGCGCTGGGCCGTGCCGGCCTCGACGCCGTAGCTCACCAGCGCGGGCCGGCTGGGGAACTCGTTCCGCATCCGTTCCAGCAGGTCGGCCTCGATGCAGCCGCCCGACACCGAGCCGGCCAGCAGGCCATGGTCGGACAGGGCGAGCAGGGCGCCGACGGGCCTGGGCGCACTGCCGAAGGTGCGCACCAGGGTGGCCAGGGCGACGCGCCGGCCACCCTGGTG
>JBAZLW010000184.1:0-5699 GCA_041650095.1 Hydrogenophilaceae bacterium
ATCTTCTGCTCGACGCCCTCCTCGTCCTTGTAGGCCAGGGTGTACTCGGGCCAGTCTGTGTCCATGGCCGGGTTGCCTTCCAGGGACACGCACTCGCTGAAGGTGGTGCCGAGGTCGGGGTCGTACTTGAACAGCGGGTAGGCGCGCGATTCCACCGCCAGCCTGGACTGCTCGGTGGCGCGGTCGTCGCCGACGCCGTGCTCGACCGGACAGACGGCGTAGATGTTGAAGATGGCCGGACGCCGGCTGTTGAGGCCCTCGATGTAGCCCTCGATCAGGTGGGTCGGGCTGGAGATGGCGCTCTGCAGGACGTAGCTGGTGCGGTGCGCCATGGCGATGACGCTCATCTCCTTGCGGATCTCCTGCTTGCCCTTGCTGGCCTTGCCGTAGGGCGACATGTCGGCGACCTGGCTGATGAAGCCGGAGGTGCAGGCTTGGCCGCCGGTGTTGGAATAGACCTGGGTGTCGACCACCATGATCTTGACCGGCTTGCCGGTCATCAGGGCGCGCGACAGGTTCTGGAAACCGATGTCGTACATGGCGCCGTCGCCGCCGACCGCGACCACCGGCGGACACAGCTTGAATTCCTCGTCGGTGAAGCCTTCCCAGTTGAAGTGGGTGAAGAAGGCGTCATGCTCGATCGGGTTGTAACCGCCTTCCAGCTCGATCTCGGCCATGCGCACGGCCTTGAAGCCTTCCGCCATCTTGGCCATGTGGCCTTCGAACAGGCCCAGGGCGACCGAGGGCGAATCCTGGAACAGGTGCGAGGTGAACGGGAACGGATACGGGTTGTACGGATAGGTCGACGCCCACACCGAGGTGCAGCCGGTGGAGTTGGCGATGCCCATCTCGGCGCGGCCGCGCTTGGTCGGGCCCTCGACGTAGCGCCAGCGCAGGTCCTTCAGTTTCTCCAGCAACTGGCTCGCCCACTTCAGCCATTGCGGGTCGATCGGCTTGCTCTCGCTCAGGCGGCCGGACAACCCGGACAGGGTCAGGTCCTGGCCCTGGCTGGCCTCGACCGCGGCCAGGACGGCCTTGCTGTCGGTGAAGTCGACGCTCTCGGTCAGCTTCATCCGGATGTGCTTCTCCAGGCCCATGATGAGGCCGTCGATCCGGGCCACGAAGGCCGCCACGCGGGGCTGCATCAGGGCGGTCACGGTGCCGGTGAACAGGTGGATGGCGGTCTTCTCGCCGCAGCCCAGGCAGGCGCCGTCGCCGCAGGCCATGGAACCGTAGTTCTTCTTGTCCAGCAGCAGGGTCTCCAGGGCGCCGATCTTCTCGTCCAGGCTGTCGATGCGGCTGTACTTCTGCGGCGTGGTCGGCAGGTCGAGCCAGAACTTCCAATCCTTGCGCAGGGTGTCGATGGACTCGGGGGTCTGGGTGACCATCTTCAGGGCGTCGTCTTCGCAGACGTCGATGCACAGGGCGCAGCCCTTGCAGGTGTAGGGGTTGACGGTGATCGAGAACAGACCGCCAGCGCCGGCCGCCTTCTTCTCGCGGTTGGTCCAGTAGGGCTTGGTGGTGGCGAACTTGAAGCCGCCGATGGCGCCCTTGAGCAGATCGAACTCGACGCCCATGCGCTCGCGTTCCTCACCCTCGGCCGGGTCCTCGGCCAGGGTATGGTCGATGGCCTGGGTAAGCAGGGCGTGCACGTCGAGGCCGTCCTTGGCCAGCATGTTCTTGAGCTTCTTCTCGATGGTGCGGCTGGCCTTGCGCAGGAAGCGGGTCGGCCGGCCGCCCATCTCGATGTTGCCGACCGCGGTGTTGAGCACGTCGGCGACGTCGGTGACCAGGCCGGGGATGGCCGAGTCCGGACACTGGGTGTAGCAGTTGCCGCAGGCGGTGCAGTTCTCGGCGAGCCACTCCGGATGTTCGAAGCGGATCTGGGTCATGTCGCGGAACACGCCGGTGACGGCCGGGATCAGGGCCATGCCCATGAACGGGTCGACCAGGTTGTCGGAACCATTGCCGGTGGCGTAGAAGCTGCCGGT
Source organism: Hydrogenophilaceae bacterium (assembly GCA_041650095.1). Taxonomy (GTDB): domain Bacteria; phylum Pseudomonadota; class Gammaproteobacteria; order Burkholderiales; family Thiobacillaceae; genus Parasulfuritortus. The sequence continues at coordinate 1,992 of JBAZLW010000184.1, forward strand.
GTCCTGCCAGAAGCGGTGGATGTCGGCGGCGCTGCCGTCGCCTTCCGGCTGCTGCTTGAGCATGGTCGGGATGGCGATCTCGCTCTTGAGCATGGCCTGACGCGCGCCCACCTGCATCAGGTCGGCGGGGATCTGCTTCAGTTCCTCGTAGCCGCGCCGGACCACGCGCAGGTTGTCCTCGACCACGCGCTTGCCCTTCTTGCCGAACTTGTCGTTGAGCTGGCTCTCGATCGCCTTGAACAGCGTTTCCTCGGTAAAGCCGGCGCGGGCCATGACATCGGAAGCGTGGAAGAAGGCGCCCTGGAAGGCGTTGCCCTGCATGCGCAGTTGCAGGTCGGGGTTGGAGGCCTCTTCGCGGGCGATCAGGAAGGCATCCAGGTAGTAGACCTGGATGCCCTGGTCGACGATGGCTTTCTGGACATGGACCGGGAAGCTGGCCCAGACGGCTTCCGGCGTGGCCAGGTTGCTCTGGATGATGAACACGCCGCCCTTGGTCAGGCCGCCGACGGCATTGGTGTGCAGGAACACCTGCGGGTCGGGCGACAGTACCACGTCGACCACGGAGTATTCGCAGTTGATCCGGATCGGCTCCGGCGCCGCCGACAGGTAGTAGGTGGTCGGCATGCCCTTCTTTTCCGAACCGTACTTCGGGTTGGCCTTGATGTCCCAGCCGAGCAGCTCGAACAGGGTCATGGCCAGGTTCTTGCCGGTGGTCACCGCACCCCAGCCGCCGACCGAGTGCATGCGCACGGCGATGGCGTCCTTGGGCATCAGGTTGGGGTTGACCGAACCTCGCAGGGCCATCTCCTTGATGCGCGGATAGGCGGCCTTGAGTTCCTGCTGCTGGATCTCCTGCTTGGGATTGGCGGATTCGTCGCGGGCGAACTCGACCGACAGGTAATAGAACTTGCGCTGGGCGCCGCCCGGCAGCATGTTCTCGATGGCGGCCACCATGCCTTCCGGCTGCAGGTCGCGCGAGCCGAGACCGTAGCAGCCGGAATACAGGCGCGGCATGTCCTTGGCGCCGGCATAGGCGGCATAGCCGGCGTGCGGCTTGTCACCCTCGTAGGCGCCATTCTCCAGGCACTTGCTCACCGTGGCGCGCACCTCGCGCATCAGCGGCAGGTCCTCGGACAGCGGCTGGTCGGTGCGCTCGAGCACGGCGACGCCCTTCTTGCCCTTGAGGATGTGACCCAGTGCATCGCCCGGGAAGGGCCGGAACATGGTCATGTGGACCACGCCAACCTTGATCTTCCTCTCCGTGCGCAGCCAGTCGGCCACGGCCTCGGCCTGCACGGTCATGGAGCCTTGGCCGAGGATGACATAGTCGGCATCGTCGCAACGGTAGGTATCGACCCGGCTGTAGCGGCGGCCGGTCAGTTCGGCCAGTTCGGCCATGCACTGCTCGGCGATCTCCGGGATGTGCTGGAAGAAGTACGGCCGTTGCGCCGCCACCGACTGCATGTAGGCATCCTGGTTGGCGACACCGCCGGAGGCCACCGGCGCATCGACGTCCCAGAGCGAAGGCACGCGGCGGCGCCTGGGGCCGTAGATCAGCTGCTGGGCCGGGGTCGGGGTGTCGATGATGTCGTCGGACTGGCCCAGGTACTCGGCCACCAGGGCCTTTTCCGGCACCAGCACCGGCTCGATCAGGTGGGTGGTGAGGAAGCCGTCCATGGCCACGATGGCTGGGGTCAGGCTCAGCTCGGCGGTCTTGCGGGCGATCATGTTGAGGTCGGCGGCGGCCTGGGCGTTGCGGGCGAACACCTGGATGAAGCCGGTGTCGTCGACGCAGTGGTAGTCGTCGTGGCCGCAGTGCACGTTCAGGGTGGCCTTGGTGATGGCCCGGCAGCCCATGTTGAGCACGTAGGGCAGGCGCTTGCCGACCGCGCCGTAGAGCGATTCGTGCATGAAGGCGGCGCCCTGGGCGGAGGTGAAGTTGACCGCGCGCATGCCGGTCATGGCCAGGCCCGCGGTGACGCCGGCGGCGGCGTGCTCGGACTCGGGTTCGATGAAGATCAGCGGACGGCCGGCGCTGTTGGTGTAGCCCGCGGCCACGGCCTCGGCCCAGTATTCGCCCATCTGGGTCGACGGGGTGATCGGATAGGCGCCGGCGGCGTCGGTCGACTCGCGTTCGACCAGATACACGGCGGTGTTGCCGTCGATGGCGTCGCGGACACCGGGATACTTGACCGGCTGGCCTTCCAGCCTGGTACTGGTGCCGGCGTCATGCATATCGGTCTTCTTGTCAAACAGCTTCTTGAACATGATCGGTCCCCCTCAGGACAAATTCCGTAGATTCAGACTTCGCTCTGCACCGGCAGCGGTGCAATGCGGACAATTTTCTTGGCGGCCTTGCCCCGGGCGAGCTTGCCGTCCTCGATCCAGACGATGGCGCCGGTCGGACAGCGCTCGATCACCTCGGGCCTGGCCGAGGCATTCCGGGCGTAGTCGATGACCGCCAGCCCGCCAGCCAGCCTCATCAGGCCCGGGGCGGCATCCTGCACGCAACGGCCGCAGGCGGTGCAGGCCACCTCGCATTGCATCTCCGCGGTATCGCCATCGGCCTTGTTCTTGCAGGCCACCCACAGCTTGCGCGACACCGGCTCGAGCGAGAACAGCGCCTTCGGGCAGATGTCCACGCAGTCGCCGCAGGCCGTGCACATGTCGTTGTCCACCACCGGCAGGCCAAACTGGTTCATGTGGATAGCGTCGAAATCGCATACCGTCGCGCAGTCGCCCAGGCCCAGGCAGCCCCAGTCGCAAGCCTTGCCGCCGCCGGCCACGGTCGCTGCTGCACGGCAGGAGCCGAGGCCCTCATAATGGGCCCGCATGCGGGCGACATGGCGACCCCCGGCACAGGCCAGCCGGGCCACCCGCTTCTCGACGTTGCCCATGTCGACGCCCAGGACATCGGCGATGTATTCGTTCTTGTCGCGGGTATTGACGGTGCAACGGGCCGGCACGACATGCCCCGCCACCAGTTCCTCGGCAAAGTTGCGGCAGCCCGCGGTGCCGCAGGCGCCGCAGTTGGATTGCGGCAGCAGGTCGGACACCTGGTCGATCCGGGGATCCTCGTAGACATACAGACGCTTGCTGGCAAAACCCAGCAAGCCGGCCAGGAGACCGCCCAGGGTCGCCATGAAACCGCCCGCTATCGCCACACCCAGCATCGCATCCATCGTCTCGCTCCTTTCCCGACTAGATTGCTCGGGTAATAAGGACCCTTAGGTCTTAATTAACTATGGACGGAGTCTATGAATTTTTTAATAATTTGACACGGCAATTATTTCAATTTCCAATATTGGTGTTTTCAATGAACAGGAAGCGGCCATGAGCGAGGATTCTCCCCTGTACTACAAGAACAACCGGCTCAAGCAGCTGCGCGCATTCCATCAGGTGGTGCGCTGCGGCAGCATCTCCCGGGCGGCAGAAAAACTGTTCCTGTCGCAGCCTTCGGTGTCCCTGCAGATTCAGGCCCTGGAACGGGAACTGGATGTCGTGCTGTTCGAACGGCGCGGCCCGCACATCAAGCTGACCCCCGAGGGCGATGTCCTTTACCACCTGGCGGAGCCGCTGGTCGATGGCATCGACAAGCTGCAGGAGAACTTCACCGCCCATTTCGGCAAGCTGGAATCGGGCGAGCTGAATATCGGTGCCGGCGAGTCGACCATCCTGTACATCCTGCCCGAACCGGTACGGCGCTTC
>JBAZLW010000185.1:0-5698 GCA_041650095.1 Hydrogenophilaceae bacterium
TCCTTTTGCCCCTTTTTCTTGGCGGTGAAGTCCAACTCGGCCGGGTCCAGGGTGAGGGCCATCTGGGCCTGCAGGGCCTTCTCGTCGATGCCGCAGGTCTTCAGGCGGTCATAATCCTGGCGCTTGGTCACTGCAGCCAGGATGGCAGCCAATTCACGGGCGTTCGAGTCGGCATGGTGGGTTGCGGACACCAGGTTGGCAAGGGCATTAATCAGCGGCCTATTGTTATCCTTCTTCGATTCCACCCCATTTATTGATTTGTCTCTGGTGATCTGGAGGGCGGCAGTGGCCTTGTCCGCAGTGGTCCCAAGTAATTGTTCATACCCTGATGCCGGCTTCAGACTTGCAACCACATTGGGCAGGTCGGCGATCAGGGCCGGGATCGAATCGAGTTTGGGCTGGCCGTCGCTCAGGGCCGTATCGGTGACGGTCCGGATGCCGGACAGGCGTTCCGCGACCGTGGCCGGCAGACGGCTGATTTTGGCATAGATGTCATGGACATCCTGGCGGGTCGTGTCCAGTTTGTTCAGGGTCTTTCGGCCCTGTGCGATGAGTGTATCCGCTTGGCCGAGCAGGGGTCGGTCAGCATTCCGATTCAGAGCGGCCAGGGCATTGCGCGCGGTGGTGGTGTCGCCGATCGCCGTCATCAGCCCGGTACGTTTGCTGTCGTCGCCTACGGCTTCCTCGATCTTCTTGCGGTGCGCTTCGCCCAGCCGGTAGGGTATGACGGCGGCCTCGATGCAGTCATAGGCCTGCAGGGCCTGTTTGTAGATCAGGCTGGCCACGGTCCGGTCGTTGTAGCGGTTGAAGGTATAGACCGAACCGCCCAACAGGGCCGGTGCCAGGATGGTGTCGCGATGTCCCCCCGAGGCCGCGCCGATCAGGGCCAGGATGCCGCTGCCCAGCATGAGGTTGCCGCTCTGGCGCTCGGCAATGACCGATTCCCTCAGTTTGTTGCGGACTGCCTCGCGGTCCTGCTGCAGAAGCGCGAGGGCGTCGTCCATCCGGGGGGGCACTGTGGCCTGGCCTGCCTGGTTCCGTTCGTGCCAGGCCGGGAACGGATCGGTGGCGCAGCCGCCCAGTGATATCAGCGTCAACGCCAAGGCGGCCTTCCTGGAATTTTTCATCTCATCTCTCCTTTTTGTCTGAGGAGTTGGTGGACCTGCATGCCTCGATCAGACCCGGTATTGCTCGGGCGGCTCGTTGCGCGAGTTCATGCCGCCCAGGTTCTGGTTGTCCACCGGCACGTCGAGGTCGCGCCGGGTCTCGCCCTCGACCAGGGTGGCCTGGCAGCGCATGGCGGTCGGGATGGCCTGCTCGGCCTCGATGATGTCGGCGACCAGGCGGTCGCGTTCGGAGCCACCGGTGGCCGGGTCGCGCAGGCGGGCGATCTCGGCCGAGCGGTCGCGGCCGCCGTACTGTGCCGTGACGATGAAGTTGAGCGCCGTGCCGCTGCGCTCGAGCACGGTGCGTTTTACGTGCGACTCGAAGGCATGCAGCATCGAGGCGCTGTTCGAGTTGTTGGCGGCCTGGGTCAGCGGGGTCAGGTTGAGCCAGGTGTTGCCGGGGCCGCCCAGGTTGTCGTTGAGCAGGTGGCCGCGCACGTAGAAGCTGGCGCCGCCCCACTTGCGCCGGCGCAGCCTGTCCCAGCGCGCGTTGCTGACCGAGGGGCCGCTGCCCCGGGAGGGCAGGCGGGCGGTCAGGCGCTCGACCCGGACCGAGTTGCCGAAGCCGTTGCTCAGGCCGCCGTACTGGGGCTGGGTCGATTCGGCGGTATCGGTCGGCATGAAGCGGGCGGTCTTCTCGGCCAGGCGGTCGAGCAGAGTCTGGATGGTGACCGCCGGGTCCGCGGCCGGCACGGCGCCCGGCGCCGGGGCGGTGGCCGGAGCGGAGGTGGCCGGCGCGCTGGCCATGGCCTGGTCGATCTGGCCGGCGATGACCAGGGCCTCGGCCTTGTCGGCCTGCTTGTCGGCCGGCACGGTCAGGCCGCGGATGTAGTTGCGGTAGTTGCGCGGCGTGCCGCTCGCCACCATCAACTGGGCGCTGCGTCCGCGGCCCTGGAAGAACAGGCTGTGGTCCTCGCCGCCGGCGGAGCGGAACGGGCTGCGCGCCCGCCACCAGTCGCGCACCCGGGCGACGCCGCGCCGGACCATGTCGATCACCGCGCGGCCGAGGCGCAGTGCGCGGTCGATCAGCCAGTCGATGGCGGCGTTCACCCGCTCCTGCAGGCCGCCGAGTATCTCGCGCAGTCGTTGCGACAGCCGGCCCAGGCCGGCCTGGTTGGCCAGGAAGCCGATGGCGATGGGCAGCGAGGCGGCCAGGGCGTCCTCGACGAAGCCGGCCGCCTCGGCGATGGCGCCGCGGGCGATGCCGAGGATGCCGTCGAGTACCCGGTTGACGATCTCCAGCATCTGGCGCAGGTATTCCATGAATGACTGGATGGCCCGGTAGATGGCGATCAGGGTGTTGATCACCGGCATGATGCCGGTGACGTCGAGCAGCGACAGCAGCCAGCGGCTGGCCCAGCCGATCACCCGCTCGGTGATGAAGCCGATGACGCCGTTGACCACCGTGTCCCACAGGCTGGACAGGCGCTCGCTCAGTTCGCGCCAGAGCCCGGCCGGGCCTTCGGTGACCAGGGTGGCGACGAAGGACCAGACCCCGGTGGCGATCGACAGCATGCTGCGCAGGCGCGCCACGATGGCCGGGTCGAGGCGCCGGGCCAGGCGGGCGAAGATGTTGTCGACCGTGACCCCGAGCACCTCCAGCACGAAGCCGAGCACCGAGCGGAGCGAGAAATCGGCCGGCGGGTTGATGCCGGCCTCGCGCACGGTGCTGAACAGCCAGCCGGTGAAGCCGGTCAGCAGGTGGCGGCCGATGTTGCTGAAGAAACCGGTGAAGCCGGCGCCCATGGCCCGGAGCAGGTTGCCCAGAAAGCCGAGCGGGTTGGTCAGGATGGCGCCGATTGCGCCGGCCGCCTTGGCCAGTATCTGCACCACCAGCTGCGCCGGCACGCCGAGGATGCCGAGCACCGCCCGGAAGAAGGCCCAGGCCGCGCCCGGGATGTCGCCGTCGACGAAGATCCGGCGCAGGATGCCGAGGGCGGTCTGCTGCACGCGCGGCCACAGTTCCGGGTCGCTGAAGAACTGGCCGAACACGGGGATGCGGGCGAGGATCTGGTTCTTGATGAAGTTCTCGATCGGGTCGCGGATGCAGGCCGGCACCCGCTGCCAGATCGAGTTGAGGATCAGGAGCGGCAGCTGCAGCAGGTCGCCGAAGATGGTGATGACCTTGCGCACCGTCTCCAGGACCATCTGCAGGAACGGCGTCAGGGCGTCGAAGCCCTGCACCAGCCAGTTGAACAGCACGGCGACCTTGTCGCGTGCCCAGGTCGCCAGGCTGGTGACCGCCTCCTCCAGCCAGGTGAACGCCCCGGCCAGCCAGGACAGGAGTTCGCTGGCGCGCAGGCGGCCGATCAGTCCGCTGACCAGGCTGCCGACCCCGGCGATGCGCTCGCCCAGCCACTGGCCGGCGCCGACGATGATGCGGCGCACGGTGGCCAGGATGGCCTGCACCGAGGGCAATACCGAGGCCAGGGTGTCGCGCGAGGCCGGCACGCCGTCGCCGCCGTTCATGCCGTCGGAGGCCGTGTTCAGTTCGCTCGACAACTGCTGGGCGTGCTCACCCATCTCGCGCACGAAGGCGGGCGGGATCAGCTCGGCGACCCGGCCGGCGAAATCGGCCACCGGCTGCCACACCGGCCGGGTGCGCGCCTTGACCCAGTCCCAGGCCTCGCCGGCCTTGCGGCCGATCCAGCCGAGCACGCCGCCCTGGCTGCCGGTACTGTCCTCGCCCTCCGAGGAGCCGAACAGCATGTCCTTGAACCAGTTCCAGACCCGCGCGGCGGCCTCGCGCACCGGCCGGATCCAGTCCCAGAAACGCCGGCCCAGGTCCTGGATGCCCTGCCAGACGGCGCCGCCGAAGTCCTGCAGCCACTGCACGGCGGGGGCGCCGAAGTTGTTCCAGAGGTCGCCGAAGAACTGGCCGATCGGGCGCAGGAATTCGGTCAGCCGGTCCCAGGCCACGCCGACCGTCTCGGTGACGAAGGTCTTCAGCTCGCCGATCGCCTGCATCAAGGGTTCGCAGTTGCCCGACGCCAGAGCGGCGGCGATGCGGGCGGCGCGTTCGACCAGGCCGGCGAACAGGTCGATCAGCTGGCGCGGCCCGTCGAATGGCACCAGGGCGCGCAGGGTGCCGATGAAGCCATCCCAGGCGCGCGCCACCTGGCGGCCGAGCCAGGCCAGGATGCCCTCGTCGACGATGGCGCGCACGGTGCGGGCGAACTCGGGCGAAATGGTTTCCAGCAGGCGCCAGCCGAGCTCGCGCACCTTGTCGATGGCCCAGTTGGCGATGTCGCCCAGGGTGTCGACCGCGCCGTGGTAGAGGTCGCTCCAGAAGCCGCGCCGCACCGGCCGCTGCTCGACTACGGCCGCCTCGCCGCGCTGCTGGGCGACGTGGGCCAGCTCGTGGGCGAGCAGGAAGCGGCCCGGCGCGCTGTCGGGCTGGAAGCGGCCCTGGTTGAAGGCGATGTGTTCGCCGACCGCGAAGGCGTGGGCGTGCAGGGTCTCGTTCAGGCGCGCGGCGTCGGCGCCGGTATGGATGCGTACCGTGCCGAGGTCGATACCGAAGCGCGCCTCCATGTCGGATCGCAGCGGCGGTGGCAGCGGCTGGCCGCCCGCCTGCAGGGCGGCGATCTCGCGCTCGATGGCCTCGGGCAGGGCCTGCTCGTCCTCGCCGTGTGAGCGCTCGCTCTCCTCAGCGGGCGCAAGGGCGCGGCGGATGGCCGGCCTGGGGTCGGCGGCGGCGACGGGCGCGACGAGCGGCCGGGCCAGGGCCTGGGCGGCGATGCGGTCGGCCTGCTTCTCGGCCTCGTCGTGGGCCGAGCCCAGCTTCAGCTTGGCACGCACGCCCGCCGGCAGGGGCGGGCGGTGCGCCGGCGGCGGCTTGCGGACGAGGGCGGCGGCCTGCATGGCGTCAGCCGGGCGGCCGGCTCATGGGCAAGGCGCCGCCGTCATGGACAGGCCGCGATGGTGACGCTCGGATCGGCGACCTGGACCTGGCCGGTGGCGCCGGCCTTGAAGGTCGTCAGGGTGGTGCCGTCGGCCGCCACGGTGTGGAGCTGGACCACGGTGTAGAACGGGCGGAACGGCCCGCTGCCGACCCGGTACTCGTGCGGGATGGCCAGGAGCAGGCTGGCGGCGGTGAACGGCGGCGAAGTGCCGCAGTGGCCGGAGTAGGCACAATCGCCCCGGATGGCCTGGGTTCCCTTGCCGGCTACCACGGTGTCGGTCATCGACAGCTCCGGGCAGGCGGCGCCGCCGCCACCCGCGCCGCAGTGGCCGCCGCTGGCCGGGTTGCAGGAATAGGGACCAGGGCTGGTGGCCGTGCCCGCGACGTCCATCTCCCGATATTGGACGTTGTGGAAGTTGACGTTGTCCGGCAGCAGGTATGGCCGCGTCTGGATGCCGGAGTCGGCGCGGTTCTGGGTGTGTTTGACGGTGGTGCCCGGTTGGCGGTCCATGACCAGGGCGGTGGGGGCCATCACGGTGAACGTCAGGCTGGCGGCGTTCGCCCGTATGGTCACGCCCCCCGCCGTGTCCGGGGCGGTGAAGGTGACCGTGATGCCGTTGGCAGCGGA